>NZ_JASJXJ010000014.1:0-37764 GCF_035018685.1 Cryobacterium sp. RTC2.1 | reverse complement strand
TCCTCGGGCTCGCCCCGCCCGCCCCTGGGGACAACGGGGCGGCGACCCCCGGATCGGCCCAGGGCACGGCAGCCGCGGTTGCTTCCGTCTCCCCGGTCTCCTCGATCACGCTGCTCGCACTCCTCGGCGTTATGCTCGCCTGCGTCGTGGCGAGCGCCGTGTTCCGCTACCCCGCCCCGCGCGGCCGGCTCCGGTTCGAAGCGTGGCACGGCCTCGCGCCCGCCGTGTTCCTGACCCTCGCGCTCGCCATCGGGCTCATCCTGTCGAGCCTCCTCACCGTCGGGGTCGGCACCTGGCTGAACGGCGGGGCCGGTGCGAGCGCCCTCCTCGGTGCGCCGACGAATGCCGCAGGGTCGCCGGCGACGCCCCTCCTGACCGTGCCGGGCGTGTACCCGTGGTTCGGCGGGCTCGCGTTCGCGCTCCTCGCCGTCGCGGCGCTCTCCGTTGCCTGCGCCCTGATCCGGCCGCGCCGGGTCGGCCCCCGCGTCGCGGAGTGGAGCCCGGACGACCTCTCGCCCGGGTCCGGCGACGGTACGGGAACGGACGCCGCGGGAGCGGACGGCGGCCACGCGGGAGACCCCGGCTTCGGTGGACCCGACGGCCCGGGCGTCCCCGGTGGCGAGACCCCGATGCCGGCGGGATCCGAGGCCGAACTCGTGACGCTGCTCCGCCCCGTGCGCGACCGCAAGCGCGCGCTCGCGGCTCGCCTGCACCTCGTCGAACCGGTCACCGGGATCGTCGCCTCGGCCGGCTTCCTCGCCCTCTTCGCGACCGAGGTTCTCACCGCCGTCGTGCCCCGACTGCTGCCGGCGGATGCCGCGGCAACGGCACCGGGGTCCGTCCCGACCGGCGGCATCACCGCACCGCCCTGGCTGCTCGCGTGGCTCGACGTGTCGATGGCCGGATGGGCGGGCGTCGCCGTGCTCGTCCTCGCCGGGCTCATCATCCCCCCGGCTCCCGGGCGGGCGACGAGGCCGCTCGCGATCGTCTGGGACCTCGCCTGTTTCCTGCCGCGCGCCGGGCATCCGCTCGGGGCCCCCTGCTACACCGAACGGGCCGTCCCCGAAGTCTGCCGCCGGGTGCTCTGGTGGCTGGACGGCAGGGAGGAAGGGACACCACCGCGCCAGCGGGAGGTCGTGCTCGCAGCACACAGCATGGGCGCGGTCGTCGCGGTCGCCGCCCTCTTCTCCCTCGCCGCGCACCCGGACTGGTCGGCGCGGCGGGACCGGGTCACGCTGTTGAGCTTCGGCGTGCAGGTGCGGCCGTACTTCGGGCGGTTCTTTCCCGAGATCCTCGGGCCGGACGTGCTCGGCACCCTGCCCTGCCTGCGCCCCCGGCTGTGGAGCACGGACCCGTGGCTGGCCGACGCGCTGGCGACGCCGCCCGTGCCGGAAGCGGCCTCGCCCGCTGCCGCGTTGCCGGTGCGGCGCTGGATCAGCCTGTGGCGGGCGACCGATCCGCTCGGTTTCCCGGCCTGGTCGAACCGGGCGCCGGGCAACCCGATCGACCGGTTCGCCGATGAGATCGATACGAGCGGGTACACGGGCGCGGTCGGCACCCACGGAGAGTACTACCGCACCCGGCAGTACCACGACGCCCTCGCCGACCTCGCCGGCACCGCCCCTCCCGGCTAGCCTGTGCCGCGCATCTGCCCGCGCGGCCTTCCGCCTCGTGCGCGCCCGTTGCGCCGGTGCCCGCCAGGCATGCCTGGCGCGAAGCGGCGCAACTGGCGCGTTCGGCCGGAGCCGTCGTCGGCCCGGCGGGCGGATGCGGGGATCAGCCGAGCGCGAAGAGGGCGGAGGAGGCGAGGGCGGTGCCGACGCCGATGGACTGCGGCAGCGTGAGGCGTTCCCCGAGGACCGCGATCGACAACAGGATCGTCGCAACCGGATACAGGGCGACCAGCACGCCGACCACGGCGAGGTTGCCGGAGTACAGGGCGATGAGCAGGAGGGCGTCCCCGATGCCGAGCAACACGCCGGCGACCATGCTCCCGGCGATCCAGCGCGTCCCGGCCGACCGAAGCGGACCCAGCGAGAACGGGCGCCGGCCGGCGGACCTGCGGCGCCACATCCCGAGCGCCACGAGGAGCAGGAGGCCGAGCGCGATCTCCACGAATGCCGGGACCAGCCCGGCGGATCCGGGGGCGAAAGAGAGCGCTACGACGGACAGGCCGAACGCGATCCCGGAACCGATACCGACGATCCAGGCCTGCCGGGACACCCGCACGCTCCCGTCGCGGCGCGAGGTCGACACCAGCACCGCGCTCGCGAGGGCGAGACCGACGGCGACCCAGGCCGCACCCGAGAGCCGCGTGCCGCCCACGGTCGCGACGCCGACCGGCACACCGGCGACCAGAAGGCCGATCACCGGGGAGAGCACGCTCACGGGACCCACGGTGAGCGCCTTGTAGAACAGAACGAAGCCGACGACAGCCGCCACCCCCGAGACCGCACCCCAGAACACGGCGCTCTCCGACCAGGTCCCGCCCACGACCAGGAGGCCCGCGACGAGCGCGACCGTCGCCCACAGGTAGGTCAGGGTTGTCGCGGGCATCACTCCGAACCGCCGTGCGCCGAGGGTTCCGAAGAAATCCGAAACGCCATAGGACAACGCGGACGCGAGCGTGAGCACGACCACGAGGATCACGAGTCCATCCTCCAGCACGACGGCCCGGCACGGCAATGCGACGTACGGGATCGACGCACCACGAACGGTCGGGGCGCGGAGAATCGGCACGGCGGACAGGGGTGCGACGGGATCGGGGCGGACCCGCGCCTCCGCGAGTAGCGCGAACGCCCCGGGGCTGCTTGACTTCCGGCATGACTGAACTCGATCACGGCATCGAACCGCACGCCCCCGGCCACGCCGAACGGCTCAACTGGCTGCGCGCCGGTGTGCTCGGCGCGAATGACGGCATCGTCTCCGTCGCCGCACTCGTCGTCGGCGTCGCCGCGGCCACCCCGGATTCCGCGGCGATCCTGATCGCCGGAGTCGCGAGCCTCCTCGCCGGGGCGATCTCGATGGCCCTCGGCGAATACGTCTCGGTGAGCAGCCAACGCGACACCGAGCGCACCCTGATCGCCAAGGAACGCTGGGAGCTCGCCAACCTGCCGGAGCAGGAACTCGCCGAGCTCGCCGAGATGTACCGGGCCAAGGGGCTCAGCGTGGAGACGGCCCGGCGCGTCGCCGACGAGCTCACCGCGCACGATGCCCTCGCCGCGCATCTCGAGGTGGAACTGCACATCGGCACTGAGGAACTCTCGAACCCGTGGCACGCGGCGTTCGCGTCCGCGCTCGCGTTCACCGTCGGTGCGATCCTGCCGCTTCTCGCTGTGCTGCTGCCACCGCCGGCGTGGCGGCTGCCTGCCACGTTCCTGGCCGTAGCGGTCGCCCTCGTGGTCACCGGCTGGCTGAGCGCCTACCTCGGCGGCAGCCCCCGCGGCCGCGCGATCTCGCGTGTCCTCGTCGGAGGCCTGCTCGCCCTCGGCGTGACCTGGGCGATCGGCGGCCTGATCGGCACCTCGGTCTGACCGTAGGCTGGTGCCATGTCCTCACCACGCACGCTCCCAGCATCCGCTCTGCTCGCGGCGGGCATCGACGCCGCCCTTGTGCTCGTCTTCTCGGCGATCGGCCGCGCGAGCCACGGCGAGGACCTGCTCGGCGTGCTGACGACCTGGTGGCCGTTCCTCGGCGGCCTCACGATCGGCTGGCTGATCATGCGCGCCTGGCACGCACCGCAGCGGATCGTCTACACCGGGCTCGGTGTCTGGCTCTGGACGGTCGCGGGCGGTTTGCTGCTCCGGGTCGTGAGCGGCCAGGGCGTTCAGCCGAGCTTCATCGTCGTGACGGCGATCGTGCTCGGTCTGTTCCTGGTCGGCTGGCGCGGCATCGCGGTGCTCGTGCGCCGGATCCAGGCACGTCGTCGGGCCTCGACGCAGGTCCAGTAGCCTCAGCCGGCCGCGATCGCGTCGTAGCCGAGAAAGGCCGCGAACAGCGCGGCCGCGACGAGCGCCGCGGTGCCGAGCGCGCGCATCCGTTCCGGCAGTGTCACGCCCCAGGCGACGGCGAACCCGGCTCCGGCAAGGGCCTCGCACCACCACTGCGGGCCGCCGATGAGCACGATGCCGTACAGGCCCTCGCCGAGGACAAGCCCTCCGATGATCGCCGCGGCAACGATCCGCTGCCCCGCGAGGGGGCTGCCGGCCAGCGCGCCGGCCCATCCGCACAACGCCCCTGCGGCGACGCCGACGGCGCCCCACAGCAGCAGGATGCGCGGCGGAGCCGGCTGCGGCGCCAGGAGCACCCACACGGAGACCATCGTCAGCAGACCGACCGCCCCGACTCCGGCCGCGGCCCTGCCGTGCACCCGGAACCCGGCGGTGACGAGGAACGGCACGAGGCCCCAGAGCGCGCTCGTGTTCGCGAGGGTGTCCCAGGGCGTGGGAAGCACCGCGAACAGCAGCCGGGCGAGCGCCCCGGCGGTGACTCCCGCGGCGGCAGCCACGAGATACCAGACAGCCCGGCGGCTCGGCAACGGGTCGAGGGAGGTCACGGGCCCAGCCTAGGTCCCCGACCCGCCTAAAACGCCACAGCCAGCGCTCCGCGGATGCGGGCGCTGGCTGTGGCGGGGATCATTCGGTTAGACGAGCACCTTGAGCGAGGTGTTCCAGTTGAAGTCCTCGAAGGCCGGGTTGGCCTGCAGGGTCATCACGAGGAACTGGAAGCCCTCGAGCTCGCGGGCACGACGCAGCGGGCCGACGACGATCGGACGCTGGCCGGCGGCGGTGACGAAGGCGGACACGGTCGCGTTCGCCTCGTCGGAGTCGGAGGCGATGAACACGTCGAGCGGGAGGCCCGCGGCGGTGCCCGCGACGAGGGCACCGGCGAAGGTCGTGTTGAACGCCTTGACGATGGTCACTCCGGGCGCGGCGAGCGCGGCAAGTTCTTCGGCGGCGGAGGTGCCGGGGGCGACGACGAGGGAGTCGAAGGTGCTGAAGTCGACGGGGTTGGTGATGTCGATCACGGTCTTGGCGGACAGGGCGGCACCGAGGGTGGTGACGATTTCCTTGGCTGCGTCGAACGGGAGCGCGAGCACCACGATGTCGCCGGCGAGCGGGCTGGTGAGAGTGCCCGAAGTGACCTGGGCGCCGAGCTCGGCGGCGAGGGACGCAGCCTTGGCCGGGTCGCGATCAAGGATCTGGAGGCCGCTTCCGGCGATGACGGCACGGGTGCCGATGCCGCGAGCCATGTTGCCGCTGCCGATGATCGTGATGTTCGTCATAGTTGTTTTTCCTCCGGAAGAGTGTCAGATGGATGCTGCCTCCGGCGGGATTCCCGTCACAATTACTTGAAGCAACAACTAAAGACTACGACTCTTTGGTTGAACCGTCAAGTTAACCGGTAGAATTCTCGGCATGACGGAACCGCGCTGGCTGACAGATGACGAACGCGAGGCCTGGCTGCGCCTGATGGCCGTGACCATGCTCCTGCCGGGGCGACTCGAGACGCAGTTGAAACGGGATGCCGGGCTGAGCCACTTCGAGTACTACGTGCTCGCGATGATCTCGGAGAGCTTTGAGCGCTCCCTCGCCCTGAGCGAGCTCGCCGCACGCACGAACTCATCGTTGTCCCGCCTGTCGCACGTGATCGCCCGGCTCGAAGTCCAGGGCCTGCTCACCCGGTGCGCCTCGCCGAGCGACGGCCGTACCTCGATCGCCCAGCTGACCGAGGCCGGCTGGGCCAAGGTCGTCGCGAGCGCGCCCGGCCACGTCGAGGAGGTGCGCTCGGTCGTCTTCGATTCCCTGACGCCCGGTCAGGTCAGCCAACTCTCCGAGATCTGCGGCAGCCTGCTCGGCACCCTCGACCCGGACCACCGCCTGCTCCGCCCGAGCTGAGCCGGCACCGCCGAGCCCGCCGCCGTCCAGCCATGCCCGAGCCGGGCATGGCTGGACGGCGGGTTCAGGCTCTGCGGTCCCCGGTGCGTCCCGGTCTACCGTTCGTAGTCGTCGACGTCGTCGAACTCCTCGGCATCATCGATGTCGATGATGCTGTGCTCGTCGACACCGCGGTCGTCCTCGTCCTCGTCGTCCTGGTCGACGACGCGGTCGTCAGCGTCGATCGACCAGTCGAGATCATCGTCCGGGTCGTCTTCCGGGACCAGGTCCTCCTCGAGGGTGAGCTCGACGTCGTCGATGTCGCGGTCTTCGTCGAGACCGTCGCTGCCGGAGTCCGTTCGCCGTGGCCAGAGCCCGTCCGGGTCAATTCTCATTGTGGCTGCCTCCTCGTCGGAAGAGGGACGTCCCCCGCTGGGTGCCCCCGCGCGAGCAACGGTACGCTCCCGCCCCGCCACCGACAAGGGCCGGGTCGTCCCTGTGCACAACCGATGGAAATCGGTGCGGAACCGTCCGGAACCCTCGGGAACCCTCCGGCGGCTCAGCTCTGGCCGGAGCGAAGCCCGGCTGTGGCGACGAGCGAACCGTCCCGCAGGACCGCGAGGACCTCGATCGGGAAGGTCTCGATGCTGCGGCCCAGTGCCGCATCGCCGCCCGCGATGATCGTGGTGGCGAGCACGTCGACGGTCACGATGTCGAGACCGATCACGCTGACCTGCCGGTACGGCGAGGGTCCGCCGCCCGCGCTGGTCCAGATGTGCTCGCCGCGCTCGGCACTTCCCGAGGTCGCGACGGCCCGCACCGGAGCGACGAGCGGCACGGAGGCCAGGAGTTCATGCCGGCTTGCCGGGTCGACGATTCCGGCGACCCAGTCCTGGCCCGGTGACTGGTCGCCGCTCACGAGCAGGTCGCCGCCCGCATTGACCGACCACTCCGAGAGTCCGAGACCCCGCAGGGCCTCCCCCGCCTCCGCGATCGCGAGACTCTTCACGACCCCGGAAAGGTCGAGCACGCCGTCGGCGCGGTGCGGCGTGAAGACGCCGTCCGTGCGGACGCGCCAGTCGAGCGCGATCGCGTAGCAGTCCCGTAGCTCGGCGCTCGCCTGGGTGAGACGGATGTCCCCCCGCGCGATCCTGCTGATCTCCGAGTCGGGCCGGTACAGGCTGAAACGCTCGTCCCAGCGGGTGAACACCGTGCGGACGGCGGCGAGGGCCGCGTCCGGGGCGGCGGCCTCGGTGACGGCCTCGGTGACGGCGCGGGTCCCGCCGTCACCGAGTCCGCCGTCACGCGTGGCGCCGCCGCGTGCCGTGCTGCCGATGCGGAGGCTCACGACGGTGCCCATGGTCTCGAAGGTCTGCGCGTCCATGACGCCAACGCTAGCGGCGCCCCCTGCCGGGTGCACGATCTAGAACCCGGCCGTGTCGAGCGCAGCCTGCAGCGAGGTGAGGTAGCCCCTCGTCGTGTACGTGGCTCCGCTGACGTTGCTGACCTTCGCGGACTGGGCGGAGAGCACCTCGGAGCGGAGGATCGGGGCGGCCTGCGCGCTGATCGCGACGGAGCGGCCGCCGTCGTTGGTCAGCTGCAGGGCTGTGACCTCGGTGATCGTGCCGTTGGCGATCGTGACGGAGACCTGGACGGGGCCGTAAGAGGTCCGCACGGATGATCCCGTGAAGGTCCCCGTCGGCCGGGCCGCCGGGGCAGGCGCCGCCGGAGCAGGAGCCGCCGCTGTCGGAGCGGTGGCCTTGGAACCGGCAGACGTCGTCGCCGGACCGGACACAGCCGGTGCTGAGGCGGCCGGCGTCGGCGTTGCCGGGCCGGCGCTCGGAGCCGGGATCGTCGCGGGCGCGGCCTGCGGCGCCGAGAGCGCCTGCATCGAGGCGTTCGCCTGGGCGCCGACCTGCCAGCCGACTGCGAGCACGGACAGGGACGCCAGGGTGGCCAGGCTGACTGCGCGGGCCCTCACCAGTCGAACCTTTCGAAGTGGATCTGCCGGGTCGGCAGGCCTGCCGACCGGGCGTCCCGCACGACCTCGTCCGTCCACTTGCGTGGCCCGCAGATGTACACGTCGGCCTCACGGAGCTTGGGCACGAGGGTTGCAAGGGTGATCCGGGCCTGGACCGCGTCGCCGGGGAGCCAGCTGCTGGTTCCGGGGGCACGCTTGCCGGCGATGATGCGCAGTTCGGCGCCGCGGGCGCGGCAGAGGGCGGCGAGTTCCTCGACGAGGTAGGTGTCGTCGACAGTGCTCGACCGGAGGAGCACGGTCGCCTGCCCGGGGGCGAAGGTGGCGGTCTCCAGAAGCGAGCGGATCGGGGCGACCCCGATGCCCGCGGCGATCAGGACGATCCGCGGCGAGGTGCGGGCGAAGTCGGTGAAGAGTCCGTACGGGCCTTCGAAGCTCACCCGGGTGCCGACGGGCAGGCGGGGCAGCGTGGAAGACGCGTCACCGAGCCCGCGGACGGTGATGCGGAGTGACGAGCCGGTCGGCGCGGCAGAGAGCGAGAACGGGTGCGCCTGCCACCACAACCCGGGGGTCCAGAACCGCCAGATGAAGAACTGCCCGGACTTCGCCTTGAGGCTGCGCAGCTGACGGCCGGACAGGCGGATCGAGACGACCCCGCGAGCCTCCTGGTCGACTCCGACCACGGTGAGCCGGGCACGGAGCGAGCGCACGATCGGGACGATGAAGCGGAAGAGGATGATGGACCCGGCAACGCCCGCATACAGGGCGAGCCAGTAGTAGCGCTGCAGCGAACCCTCGCGGAACAGGGTGCCGACGCTGAGCTGGTGCGGAATCGCGACGAGCACCGCGACGTAGGACAGCAGGTGCACGAGGTGCCACACCTCGTAGCGGAACTTGTGCCGCACGATGACGAGCGAGGTCACCACGACGGCGATGAGCAGGCCCAGCCCGAGGAACGCGAGCGGCATGTCCGGGAGCGACGAGAACATGATCCAGACCTCGTCGAAGAACCCGGCGGGCTGCACGAGCGCATACCCGATGGTGAGCAGCACGGCGTGGGCGAGGATCAGGTAGAGCGCCGGCTTGCCGAGCGACTGGTGCAGCGCCATCGCGCTGTCGTGGCCGAACGCCCTGTCGATCGCGGGTAGCCGCGCGGCGAGCAGCATCATCACGAGGAGGAGGTCGGTGCCGACCAGCCCGGTGACGATTCCGAGTGCCGTGATGGCGTCGGCGGGTGTGCTGATCCTGGCCGCTCCCCCGTCGGCGAGGAAGACCGCGACGACGAGCGCCACCGAGACCACCGCGAGGATTTGCAGGCTGTCGGCCAGTCGCATCCGCCGCGGGTAGTTCGGGTGGATGCGCGGCCTGGCTTGGTGCGGGCGTGCGCGCGTGTCGAGGCTCATAAGGTGAGCATCCCCGGCGAATCCAATGAATCTCTATCGAGGACCTGAGAGGAACCTGTGCGTCGCCAATGTGCGCTGCACGAGTTCACAGGTTCCCCTCTGCCCGGCGAAACGGATGCACTCGGCTAGAACCCGGCGGCGTCGAGCGCCGCCTGCAACGAGGTGAGGTACCCCTGGGTCGTGTAGGTCGCGCCGCTCACATTCGCCACCGCGGCGGACTGTGCCTTCAACACTTCGGCCTTGAGCACGGGGGCGGCCCGGTTGCTGATCTGGACCGACTTGGAATCCTTGTCGGTCAGCTGGAGCGCCGTGACGTCGGTGATCGTGCCGTCCGCGATCGTGACGGAGACCTGCATGTTCCCGAACCGGGTGGCGACGACGGAACCGGTGAAGGTTCCGGTGACGCCGGCCGCCGGGGCGGCCGCGGCCGGGGTAGCCGTCGCGGTCGCGGTCGGAGTCGCGGTGGCGACCGCCGGCGCCGTGGCCGTGGCCGTGGCCGTGGCCGTGGGGGTCGAAACGGCCGGGGCGGATGCGGCGGCAGACACCGTCGCATCCGTCGCGGATCCGCCCAGGGTGTTCTGCAGGGAGGCGACGGCCGGTGTTCCGACCAGCCACCCGATTGCCAGTACGGACAGGGACGCTGTTGCGGCCGCAGCCGCTGCTCGTTTTCTCACCAGTCAAACCTTTCGAAGTGGATCTGTTGCGTGGGTAGACCGGCCGAGCGGGCATCCCGCACGACCTCGTCGGTCCACCGCCGTGGACCGCAAATGTAGACGTCCGATTCGCTGAGATTCGGGACGAGGGTTCTGAGGGAGATCCGCGCGTTGACGGCGTCACCGGGCAGCCAGCTGTGGGCTCCGGGCGCACGCTTGCCCGCGATGATCCGGAAGTCGGCTCCCCGCACGCGGCAGAGCTCGGCGATCTCGTCGACGAGGTAGCTGTCCGCGACGGAGTGCGAGCGCAACAGCACGGTCGCCTGGCCCGGCGCGAATGTCGCCGTTTCCAGGAGCGCCCGGATCGGGGCGACGCCGATGCCTGCGGCGACGAGCACGATCCGCGGGCTCGTCCTGGCCCGGTCGGTGAACAACCCGTACGGGCCTTCGAAGCTCACCCGGGTCCCGACCGGCACCGAGGCGAGGTCGGTCGAATCGTCACCGAGGGCGCGCACCGTGACCCGGAGGGAGTTGTGGGCCGGCGCGGCGGAGAGCGAGAACGGGTGCGCCTGCCACCACTGCCCTGGCGTCCAGAACCGCCAGATGAAGAACTGGCCTGCTGTCGCCTGCAGGTGGTGAAGCCGGCGGCCGGAGAGGCGGATCGACACGACACCGGGCGCCTCACGATCGACGCCGGCCACGACGAGCCGGGAGCGCAGCGACCGCACGATCGGGAGCACAACCCGGTAGACCACGATGGATCCGGCCACGCCGACGTACAGGGCGAGCCAGTAGTACCACTGCGGCGAGCCGGCGACGAGGACCGTACCGGCGGTCAGCATGTGCGGCAGTGCGGCGAGCACGGCGACGTACGAGAGCAGGTGCACGATGTGCCAGACCTCGTATGGCAGCTTGTGGCGCACGATGACGAGCGACGTGACGACCACGAGCACGAGCAGGCCGAGCGCGATGAAGGCCAGGAGCATGTCCGGCATCTGGGTGAGCATGCTCCACGTTTCGGCGAACACGTTGACCTCACTGGAGAGGGCGTACCCGATGATGAGGAAGACCGCGTGGGCGAGGATCAGGTAGAGGGCCGGCTTGCCGAGGGACTGGTGCAGCGCCATGGCGCTGTCGTGGCCGAATGCGCGGTCGATCGCGGGCAGCCGGGCGGCGAGCAGTGTCATCACGAGCAGCAGGTCGGTGCCGACGAGGCCGGTGACGATGCCGATCGAGGTGAGGGCGTCCGCGGGGGTGCCGAAGCGGGCGGCCCCACCGGAGCCGAGGAAGAGGGCGACGGCGAGCGCGACCGAGACGATGCAGAGCACCTGCAGGGTGTCGGCGAGGCGCATCCGTCTCGGGTAGTTCGGGTTGACGCGTGGGGCGGGCTGACGGCGGGTGTGCGTCGTCTCGGGGAGACGCTGCTGGAGGCGCAGGGGTCTGGTGTCGAGGCTCATGTTCCGAGCATCGGGCCGCTTCCGATGGGGAGCCTTTCGGAAGCCTATGTGCCGGCTATGAAATCCGCCTCACCTGCCGCCTATGCTGCTGCGCCGGTCCGGTTTCCGGAGCCGAACCGGAAGAGCAGCACGAGCAGGATCGCGACCGCCGCCCCGAGTGCGGTCTCGACGATGCGGTCGACGAGCAGGGCGGGCACCGGAACGGGACTACTGAGGTGCACGACGGAGAGGGCGAGCGGGGTGATGAAGAGCAGCGCGGCGCCGTAGTGCTTGCCGACCAGGATCTCGGCGCCGAACTGGCTGACCGCGATCACGACCACGAGCCACGCGACGGATGGCCCAGGCAACAGCACGAGGCCCGTCACGACCACGCCCAGTGCGGTCCCGACCACGCGGTGCACGGCCCGGGAGATCGAGTGGGCCGCCCGGGGCGGCGGCAGCACGGCGACGACGGCGACAACGGCCCAGTAGGGGTGCCCGATTCCGGCGGCGATCGCCAGACCTCCGGCGATGAGCACGCCCACGACGTTCTGCAGGATCGTCAGCCAGACTTGCGGATCGGTGACGGCCCGCGGCCAGAGGCGCGGCCGCCGCGGCAGACCTTTGAACAGCACGGCAGAACGGTCCCCCGAGAGCCGCCGGAGCGTCCAGCCGGACATCGTCAGCAACCAGGCGAAGACCGCACCGCACACCGCCACGAGCAGCCGCGGTCCGAATTCCGCCGCGGGCGTCGGCACCTGGGCGCAGACCGCGAACGCGAACACGAAGAACAGCGGCGTGCCGGGCACGAGCCCGGCGGTCGCGGCGATCAGGATGCCGGCGGCCACGACGAACAGCAGGCCGGCGGTCAGGAGGGGAAGGCTCGCACCGGCGATGGCCACGATGAGCGCGAGGGTGATGCTCACGAGCAGGAATCCCCCGCCGATGCTGATGGTGCGGGCGCGCAGCCGGTAGGGCTCGTTGCGGCCGTAGAGCGCCGTCATCGCGCCGAAGGACGCGTAGGCGGTCCAGTCGAGGCGCCCCCAGACCACGAGGAGCACCAGTGGAAGTGCCATCGCGAGGCTCGCTCGCACGGCCACTTCGATGTCGAGCGCGCGCAGCGAACGCACCCGTTCGAGGAGTCCCTCCGACACTAGATCTTCTCGATCGGCGCGATCTTGATCAGGAGCTTCTTTGCGCCCGCCGTATCGAACTGGACATGGGCGACCCGCTTGGTGCCCTCGCCGGTGACCTGGTTGACGCGCCCGTCGCCGAAGCTCGAGTGCCGGATCCGGTCGCCGGCCGCGAGCTCGAGGTCGCCGTTGTCGCGGACCTGGGTGACGGCGTTCGCCCACTCGGTCTTCGGCTTCGGGGCGGGCGGCAGCTCGCTGAAGCCGCTGCGGGTGGAGTTGAAGCCGCCGCCGAAGCCGTCCCTGCGATTGAGCGCACGCGACTGGGTGCCGTTCCGGGAGTTGGCCATGCCGGGCGACTGCTTCCAGTCGATCAGCGCGGCCGGGATCTCCTGGAGGTAACGACTCGGCATGGCCACGTTGATCTCGCCGAACTGGGCGCGGGTCATCGCGAGCGAGAGGTAGAGGCGCTGCCGGGCGCGGGTGATGCCCACGTAGAAGAGGCGGCGTTCCTCGGCGGGGCCGCCCGGCTCGTTCGCCGACATCTGGTGGGGCAGCAGCCCCTCCTCGACCCCGGTCAGGAACACGGCTTCGTACTCGAGGCCCTTCGCGGTGTGCAGGGTCATCAGGGAGACGGTGCCCGAGGCGTCGTCGAGGTCGTCCGCTGCCGCGACGAGCGAGACCTGGGTGAGGAAGTCGACGAGGCCCGCGTCGGGGTTCTCCCGGTTGAAGTCCTTCGTCTGGGCGACGAGTTCCTCGATGTTCTCCGCCCGCGCTTCGTCCTGGGGGTCGCGGCTGTTGCGCAGCACGGTGAGCAGCCCGCTGCCCTCGAGCACGAAGGTCAGCAGCTCGGAGACGTTCACCGGCCCGCCGGGATACGCCGGGTCGATCTTGAGGGCGGCCTCGTCGAGCACGCCGGCCAGCTGCAGGATCGCGCCGGTGACCTTCTGGCCGAGTCCGAGGGACGCGGAATCGCGCATCGCCTCGCGGAAGGTGATCTGGTTGGCCTCGGCGAAGCTGCCGAGCCCGGTCTCCGTTGCGGGGCCGATGCCGCGCTTGGGGGTGTTCAGGATGCGCCGCAGGGCCAGCTCGTCGTCGGGGTTGGCGACCGCGATCAGGTAGGCGAGCGCGTCCTTGATCTCGGCGCGCTCGTAGAACTTGGTGCCGCCGACGACGCGGTACGGCACGGCGGCGCGGACGAAGATCTCCTCGAGCGCCCTGGTCTGGGCGTTGGTGCGGTAGAACACGGCCATGTCCCGGTACGCCATGCCGGCCCCGTGCAGGGTCTCGATCTCGTCAGCGACGAACTGGGCCTCGTCGTGACCGTTGTACGCGGTGTAGCCGACGATCTTCTCGCCGTCGCCGCCCGCGCTCCACAGCTTCTTGTCTTTGCGGTCGAAGTTGTGGCCGATCACGGCGTTCGCCGCCGAGAGGATGTTCTGGGTCGAGCGGTAGTTCTGCTCGAGCAGGATGACCTTCGTGCCGGGGAAGTCCCGTTCGAATTCACTGATGTTGCGGGTGTCGGCGCCGCGGAAGGCGTAGATGGACTGGTCGGAGTCGCCGACGACGGTGAGGGAGGCACCGGGGATGCCGCCACTCGGCTCGCGCAGGTTGCGCACGTGCACGCCGGTCGCCTCGAGCTCGTCGGCGAGCTCTGCGGTGACGGGTAGCGTGAGTTCGCGCACGAGCGAGTACTGGGCGTGGTTGGTGTCCTGGTATTCGTCGACGAGGATATGCCGGAAGCGCCGCCGGTAGGTTGCGGCGACGCGCGGGAAGGCGCGGAACAGGTAGACCGTCTCGCCGATCAGGTCGTCGAAGTCGAGAGCGTTCGCCGCACGCAGGCGCTGCGTGTACTGGCGGAAGATCTCGATGAACATGACCTCCTGCGGGTCACTGAGGTTGGCGTTGCGGGCGTAGGAATCGACGTCGGCGAGCTCGTTCTTGAGCTTGGAGATCTTCGCGGCGGCGTTGCCGGGCGTGAATCCGTACGTGTCGGCGTCGAGCGACTTGATGATGCGCTTGAGGGTGACCTTGGTGTCCGCGGAGTCGTAGATGCTGAAGCTCGAGGAGAGGCCGGCGCTCTCGGCCTCGCGACGCAGGATGCGGACGCACGAGGAGTGGAAGGTCGAGATCCACATGCCCTCTGAACCCTCGCCGAGGAGGACCTTGACCCGCTCGCGCATCTCGGCGGCGGCCTTGTTCGTGAAGGTGATCGCGAGGATCTGGCTCGGGTAGGCCTCCCGGGTCTCGAGCAGGCTCGCGATGCGGCGGGTCAGCACGCTCGTCTTGCCACTGCCCGCACCCGCGATGATGAGGAGGGACGGCCCGCGGTACTCGACGGCTTCGAGCTGCTGCGGGTTGAGCCCGTCGAGCAGGGGACTCCGCCGCTGGCCGGGCTCGCCATCGGGGCGGCCGGGACCGTAGCCGTCGCCATAGCCGTCCAGGATTATCGGCGTTGCCGAAGAAGTGCGTGCGGGGGTGTTGTCCGGGTCGAAGGGCGTCATCATCTCGCCTCCAAGTCTAAGCGGTGCCCCTGACACCGGCAGGGGCACCCGGCCACATGCCGGCGTTGCCGGCAGCACGTCGACCGGAGGCACGTCGACCGGCGGCCGCCCGGGTCAGCGGTCTTCGCGGGCCTCTGCGGCGAGTTCGTCACGGACCGCCACGGCGAGGTCGGGGTGGTCGGCGAAGACCCCGTCGATCCCGGTGCCCATGATGGTGCGGAACTCGGTCTGCCAGTCGCCGAAGTCGGCGCGGAACCGCCCGCGCTGGAAGGTCTTCGCAAGGAACACGTTCTCCGGGCGCAGGGTCCAGCAGTAGATCTCGAGGTTGGCGGCGTGGGCGGCGTCGACGAGATCGGAAGCTCCCGTGACGTGTCCGTCCGCCCCGATCTCGAGGACGAGCGACTTCGGCACGCTGACGCCGTCGACGAGACCGCTCAGCCCGTAGAGGCCCTGGTCGGTCAGGTAGTCCGCGTAGTCGGGGGCCGAGCGGCCGAGCAGGCGCACCTGGTCGGCCGGTTTCCCCGTCGCCTCGAGCAGGAAGACCCGTTTCCCATAGATGCCGCGTGCGTAGACCTGGTCGAGCAGGGTGCGTTCGAAACTCTCGATCGTGAGCCGCCCGTCACCGGCGTTCCAGCCGGCAGTGTTCACCTCGGCGGCGAAGAGTTCGTCGACAGGGAGGCCGATCGACTCGAAATAGCTCGCGTGCTTGATCTCGGCGACGACGCCGACCGGGCGCCTCGCCCGGCTGGACACCCGGTCCATGAGCTTGAACACGTCGCGCAACCGCAG
The DNA here is from genome assembly GCF_035018685.1 of Cryobacterium sp. RTC2.1. Lineage (NCBI taxonomy): Bacteria > Bacillati > Actinomycetota > Actinomycetes > Micrococcales > Microbacteriaceae > Cryobacterium > Cryobacterium sp. RTC2.1. The sequence continues at coordinate 21,995 of NZ_JASJXJ010000014.1, read as the reverse complement.
CAGCGGGAATCGGCCGTCGAAGGACGCACTGGCCTTGCGGAGTGCCGGCAGCCGTTCGCGAGCTCGCAGGGTGCGCAGCTCGGCCCAGGTGAAGTCCTCGGTGAACCAGCCCGTCATGCGGATGCCGTCAATGACCTTCCGGGTGCGGCGAGCGGCGAATTCGGGATGGGCCGCAACATCCGTCGTCGCGGAGATCTCGTTCTCGTGACGCACGATGAGCACGCCGTCGCGGGTGACGACGACGTCGGGTTCGACCGCGTCCGCACCGAGGGCAACCGCGAGCTCATAGGCGCCGCGGGTGTGCTCCGGCCGGTAACCGCTCGCCCCGCGGTGACCGATCACGATCGGTTGCATTCCCTGACCATACGCGCTGCTGGCAGACTCGAAGCCATGACACTCTGGAGGGAACCCGACACCCGGCGCCACACGCCGGCGGTGTATCGCGCCCGCCTCACGCTCGGAGTCTCTGCGATCGCGCTCGGCGTTGCCGCGACGAACCTCACGAGCACCTACAGTCTCTTCTTCCTCGCCATCGGGCCCGCCGTGCAGCTGCTCGGCTGGCTCGCGCTGCCCGGGGCACTCTGGCGGCGACTGCTGGTGATCCTCCCCGCGGAAATCGCCGCGCTCACGCTCCTGGCCGGCCCCGATTTCACCGGCGCGTTCGCCGTACTCCTCGCGTGCTGGCTGTTCGTGCGGCACCGGCCGGGGATCAGCTACCTCGTGCTGCTCGCCCCCGTCGTCGTGAGCTTCGCCCTCAAGCTGTCGCTGCACAACTCGTCGCAGAACTGGGTCGGAGACGTGGCCGGTTCGGTGACCGTGATCGCCGCGGCGTGGGTAGCCCGCGCTCTCGCACGGCGACGCTGGGCGCGGCTCAATCCGCCGCCGGCCGGCGAAACGGCCGGAACAGGCGACACCGGGGACAACCCCTCAGGATCTACAAGGCAGACGCCCAGCAGGGCTGAATAGACTCTCAGAAACGCCCACCGGCGTAGTGCCGGATCCCCGGCGTTGACAATACCCGAGCTGATTGAGATCTTAGGAACATGGCATCCTCAAACCCCGCATTCTCGCGCAATCCCGCCTTTGCCGCACAAGGATCCGCGGCAGCGAACGGCCTGACCGAAGCTGACCTGCAGCGCATCTACGAAGCGCCGTCCGCAGGCTCGCAGGACACCGGCCGGATGACCTACGAAGACACCATCGTGAAGACCACGCTGAGCTTCGCCCTTCTGCTCGTCGCAGCAGCGGCCAGCTGGCTGCTCACTCCCACGATGCCGTTCCTGCCGTTCCTCGGCATGATCGCCGGCCTCGTGCTCGGCCTGGTCAACGCCTTCAAGAAGGAGCCGTCACCGGGCCTGATCCTCGCGTACGCCGCAGCGGAAGGCCTCTTCGTCGGCGGTATCTCGTACATCTTCGAGGCCATCTACCCTGGCGTCGTCGTCCAGGCCGTGCTCGCGACCCTCGTGGTCGTCGGTGTGACCCTCGCGCTGTTCGCAAGCGGCAAGATCCGCGCCTCGAAGCGCGCGACCAAGGTCTTCCTGATCGCGATGGTCGGCTACTTCGTGTTCTCGATGCTCAACTTCGGCCTCGTCGCCTTCGGCGCCGTCGACAGCCCGTTCGGCCTCAGCAGCAACGTGAAGATCTTCGGCATCCCGCTCGGCGTCGCGATCGGAATCCTCGCGGTGCTCATGGCCGCGTACTCCCTCGTGCTCGACTTCGACTTCATCCAGCGTGGCGTCAACAACCGGGTCGCCCGCAAGTACGGCTGGTCCGGCGCGTTCGGCATCATGGTGACTGTCGTCTGGCTCTACGTCGAGCTGCTCCGCCTCTTCGCGATCTCGCGAAACTAGCTCGCTCGCACCCTGGCGAGAGCAGGACCTCGCCGCACACACTGTGAAGTCGGAGATTTTCGCCAGGAAGATCTCCGACTTCACGTCGTTAAGGCAGGGGTCGCAGAGCCGGAGGCCGGCTCAGATCCAGCCCTTGTCTGTCGCAATGCGGATCGCCTCTGACCGGTTGCTCGCCCCGAGCTTGGCGGATGCCGCCGAGAGGTAGTTCCGGACGGCCCCAGGGCTCAGGTGCAGGGCGCGTGCGACCTCTGGGGCACTCCGTCCCCCCGCCGCGAGGAAAAGGACCTCGGTCTCCCGCGCGGTGAGCGGTGATTCTCCGTGCATCATCGCGTTGATCGCGAGCTGCGGGTCGATTACGCGTTCGCCGGCCCGGATCTTCCGGATGACCGCGATCAGGCGCTCTGAGGCGAGGTCCGTGTGCTGGAAGCCGTCCACGCCGCCCCGGATGGCGCGGCGGACGTCACCGGGGCGCGGATGGCTCGCGAGCAGCAGCACCTTCACCCGCGGGTCGGCGGCCTGGATCAGCGGCAACAGCCCCAGGCCGTCGATCGTGGGCAGGTGGATGTCGAGGACGATGACATCGGGAGCGGTCCGGCGCACCGTCGAGAGGACCTCGACGCCGTCGCCGATCGCGGCAACGACCTCGATGTCGGCTTCGAGCGAGAAGACGGCCTGGAGCGCCGTACGCAGGAGGACGTGATCCTCGACGAGCAGCACCCGGATCCGCGAGCCCTGCGCCTTCACCGGTGCGGGAAGTGCGGGCTGGGTGGTGTCGAAGCTCATCCCTGCCCCCTCCCGACGTCGGACGACTGCCCGCGATCACGGCAGTTGTGAAGTGGAAGGTCGCGTATGGACTCTAGCAAACACCGACGGCGAAAAACCCCCCGAACGGGGTGGGGATCTGCCCAGAAGTCCCGACCAACGCCCGGGCGGTCAGTGCGGGGAGGACGAAGCCTCGACGCGCCACTGCCCGTCCGGCCCGCCGGGCCGCGCGGTCGCCCGGCTCATCGAGAAGGTGCGGGTGCGGAACCGCCAGGCCAACCGGACCATCGCGACGCCCGCCTGCCGGTAGTGATCCGCGAGCGCACGGGTGAAGACGGCGCGTCCCGGCACATCGACCCAGCCGTCCGCGCCGGTGTACACGGCTTCGACGCGCGGCCGGGCCGCGGCGTTCCGGAACAGGACGATGGCCTCCGCGGCGATCTCATCGCCGTCAGAGTGGATGCGGTGCCGCGGTGCGGATTCCTCGGCAGGGACGCTCCGGGGCGCAGCGCCCGGCGAGCGCGGCTCATCATCGAACCCGCGTGTTTCCGGAACCGTGGAATCCATGGGCGTCACCTTCGTCCGGGGACGACGCCCCGACCGGATTGCCCGGCCGGCTGCCGCCGCGAGGAGGCCTCCGCGGGAGACGACGGAGAGCCGAAGCGGCTCCCGTCGACGCTTCCCACTCATCCTCACGCGGATGCCACGACGTCGGAAGTCCCTCCTGTCACCGCTGCCCCATGACAGCTGTCACGTTCCGCTGATCGCCACCCGGAGCGCACCGGAAACGCACCGCCTTCGCCCGGTTACGAAAGAAGCACCCTCGTCTCGACGACGAGGGTGCTTCTTTCGTGCTGCAGCGGGAGTCGCTCAGCGGGGAGCGCTCACTCCCACTCGATGGTTCCCGGCGGCTTCGACGTGACGTCGAGAACGACGCGGTTGACGCCATCCACTTCGTTCGTGATGCGGTTGGAGATGCGGGCGAGCAGGTCGTACGGCAGGCGGGTCCAGTCGGCCGTCATCGCGTCCTCAGAGGAGACCGGGCGCAGCACGATCGGGTGACCGTACGTACGGCCGTCGCCCTGGACGCCGACGGAACGGACATCCGCGAGCAGCACGACCGGGCACTGCCAGATGACCCCGTCGAGGCCGGCGGCGGTCAGCTCGGCGCGCACGATCGCATCCGCGTGCCGCAGCAGTTCGAGCCGTTCGAAAGTGATCGAACCGACGATGCGGATGCCCAGGCCTGGACCGGGGAACGGCTGGCGCTGCACGATCTCCTGCGGCAGACCCAGTTCGGCGCCGATCGCACGCACCTCATCCTTGAACAGGGTGCGGAGCGGTTCGACGAGCTCGAACTTCAGGTCGTCCGGCAGGCCGCCGACGTTGTGGTGGCTCTTGATGTTCGCGGTGCCGCTGCCGCCGCCGGACTCGACGACGTCGGGGTACAGGGTGCCCTGGACGAGGAAGCGGATCGGGTCGCCGTCCTTCTCCGCGGCCTCCCTGATGAGTTCGGCCTGGGCCTGCTCGAAGGTGCGGATGAATTCGCGGCCGATGATCTTGCGCTTGGTCTCCGGGTCGCTGACACCCTCGAGCGCGGCGAGGAACTGCTCGCGTACGTCCACGGTGACGAGGCGCACGCCGGTGGCCTTGACGTAGTCCTCCTCGACCTGGCGGCGTTCGTCCTGGCGGAGCAGGCCGTGGTCGACGAAGACGCAGACGAGCTGGTCGCCGATGGCCTTGTGCACGAGCGCCGCGGCCACGGCGGAGTCGACGCCGCCGGAGAGCCCGCAGATGACCTTGCCGGTGCCGACCTGGGCGCGGATCTTCGCGACCTGTTCGGCGATGACGTTGCCGCTGTTCCAGTCGGCGGGAATCCCGGCTGCGCGGTGCAGGAAGTTCTCGAGCACGTCCTGGCCGAATTCGGTGTGCTTGACCTCGGGGTGCCACTGCACGCCGTAGAGGCGGCGCTCGTCGTTCGCGAACGCGGCGACCGGGGTCGAGCCGGTCGAGGCGAGCACCGCGAAGCCCGCAGGGGCGCGGGAGACGGAGTCACCGTGGCTCATCCACACGGTCTGCTCGTTCGGCTGCCCGGCGAGGAGGACGTTGTCGCCGCTCGCGACCGTCACGGGGGTCGACCCGTATTCGCTGAGCCCGGTGTGGGCGACCTCGCCGCCGAGGGCGGTCGCCATCACCTGGAAGCCGTAGCAGATGCCGAGCACGGGAATACCGAGGTCGAAGATCGCGGGGTCGAAGGTCGGGGCGCCCTCGGCGTAGACACTCGAGGGTCCTCCGCTCAGCACGATCCCGACCGGGTTCTTCGCGGCGACCTCCGCAGCGGTGATCGAGTGTGCGACGATCTCCGAGTAGACGGATGCCTCGCGCACGCGGCGCGCGATCAGCTGGGCGTACTGGGCGCCGAAGTCCACCACGAGCACGGGTCGGTCGATGCCGGACGCCTCCGTCGGAGTCACGACCACGGTCGGGTCGGCAACTGAAGTCATGAACGGGCCTCCGCACCCTCGGCGTCGGAAAGTGCCCTGGCGGAAAGCCAGGCGCGGACCTCGCGGGCGACGCGACCCTCGAGGAAGAAGGACAGGGTGGGGATCACGCCGCCGAGGGCGATCAGCAGGAACCGGCTGAACGGCCAGCGCATCAGGCTCCAGAGCCGGAAGTCCGCGAACAGGTACAGCACGTAGAACCAGCCGTGCATGATCAGGATTGCGGTGCTCAGGTTGAACGCGGTGACGGTGTCGCGCGGGACGAGCAGCCCGTACGGGCCGCCGAGCTCGAGCTCGTACTGGAAGCCGAACTTGAGGATGACCTCGGCGCAGAGCAGCAGCAGGAAGACGCCGGTGATGATCGAGGACGTCTGGTAGAGCTTCAACGCCCCCGGGATGCTGGGGATATCAGCGCGTTTGGGTTCGAGTGGCATGCGCCAATTCTAACCGGCGGAAATCGCCGCTTCCTCGCGGAGCTCCTCCTCCCGCTCCCAGGCGTCCCGGACGAGGCGGTACCAGAGGAACACGGCGAAGCCGGCGAAGACGACCCACTCGATGGCGTAGAAGATGTTCAGCCAGTTGAGGGAGGCATCCGTGAGGGGTGCCGGCGAATCGATTCCCGTGAGACCGGATGCCGCGGTCCCGTCGACGATGTAGCCCGGGTAGACCGCTGTGCCGTCGAAGCCGGCCCAGAGGTTGATCAGGGCCGCGGTGGACACCGTCGTCATGCTGTGCGGGTCACGGCCGTCCGCGGGAACGACGGGGGCTTCGGTCGGGAGGAACCGGCCGGCCAGGGTGACGACCTGGTTGGCCGGGGCCGACGCGAGGCCTTCCATCGTCGACCGGGCTGTCGCCTCGTCCGGAGCCCAGCCGCGGGCGACCGCGATGCTCGCGCCCGCGCCGTTCCCCGTGCCTGCCGCACCGACGATGAAGTGGCTCACGACCCAGTAGCCGGAGGTCCCGTCGTTGGACCGGTCGCTGATCAGCTGCTCGTCGCCGGGCACGTAGCTGCCGTCGACGGTGACGAGCTGGCCGGTCGCCGCGTCACGCGGGGCGCCTCCGGGAGTCACGACGCCGGCGAGGGGTTTCACGGTCTCGGTGGTCTTCTCGACAACAACACCGGATGCGACGGCGCGTTCGAGCTGCCAGCGCCCGAGCGCCGCGAAGCCGGCCGCGACGGCGAGGGCGAGCAGGAGCGCGAGAATCCAGCGGGGGCGGAGCATCATGCGGATCATTGGTAGTCACCTGTCCCGGCGTCGGGTGCCGGCTTGTCCCTCTGGGCGCGAGTGCGCGAAAGTCGTTTGGCGTAGTCGGCCATCGGGTCGGCGTCTGCGTCGGCCTCTGCGGCCTGGCCGGAATCGACGCCGGAATCCCGGTCCGATTCCGGGGCGGCGGCGGGGTGCGAGTCGGCAGGAACGTGCACGTCGGCAGGTGCGTGCGCCTGCGTCTCGTCATCGGCATCTGGGTCTGGGTTCACGCGTGCGCTCGGGCGCGGGGCCGTGTTCGGTCGGACTGAGGCAGGCAGCGGTGTCGGCCCGTCGAGTTCGTCGATGCCGTCATCCACCACGTGCTTGACGTATTCGCCGCGTTCGGCCTGTTCCGCCCGTTCGTCGTGGTCGGCGCGGCGGTCGTGGTCCGTGCGCTTCCGCGGCTCCGGCCGTGATGACGGCAGCGGCTGGTCGCCGAGGTGGGCGGCGGCGCGCTGCGCGTCCTGGTCGCTCAGCGCGCCCGCTGTCGCCGCGTCGACGAGCCGGAACTCCTCGGCGTGCATCGGGTCGCGGTCGGGCCGGACGCCCGCGCGCTTCCGGCGGCGTCCGGGCAGCAGGGCGCCGAGCCGTTCGGAATTGGCGGCGAAGAGCGGACCGAGGATGGCCATGGTGAGCACGTAGAGGCCCGCGAACGGCTGGAGTAGCCCGTTCAGACCCGCTCCGACCGAGAGGGTCGCGAGGATGAGCGTGAACTCTCCGCGGTTCACCAGGATCGCGGCGGCGTTGAGCCCCTCGGAGATTCCCATCGAGTGCAACCGGGCCAGCAGCATCCCCGAGATCAGGTTGAGCACGAAGGTCATCACCACCGCCGCGAGCACCACGAGGATGACCGAACCGAACTCGGCGATGTGCAGCGCGAGGCCGAAGTTGAGGAAGAAGAAGGCGGCGAAGATGTCCCGCAACGGGACGGCGACACGTTCGAGCCGGGTGCGGTAGGTGCTCGCGCCGAGGACGACACCGATCAGGAACGCGCCGATCGCATCCGTCACTCCGATGATCTCGCCGATGCCGGCGAAGAGCACGGCAAGCCCGAAGAACAGGATCGTGAAGAGTTCGTCGTCCTTGGTGCGGACCAGGCGGGACACGACCCGTCCGCCCCACCGGGCGAGCGAGAACATCACGACGAGGAAGAGGAACGCGATGCTCAGTTGCAGCACGATCGGCCAGATCTCGGTCTTGCCGCTCAGCACGACCGAGACGATCGACAGGTACACCGCGATGAAGATGTCGCCGACCACGGTCACGCCGAGGATCATCGGCGTCTCCTTGTTGGCGAGCCGGCGCAGCTCGATCAGGAGCTTGGTGATGATCGCGCTCGAGGAGGTGCCGGTCATCCCGGCAATGACGAGGGCCTCCCGGGTGCCCCAGCCGACCATCACCCCGAAGGCGAACCCGATGCCCATGTTGATCACGACGTAGGAGCCGCCGGAGAGCAGCAGTTTCCCGGCGTCGTTGAAGAACTCCTCCTGGTCGAACTCGAGGCCAAGGCTGAACAGGAGCAGGATGAGCCCGAAGACGGCGATGAGCTCGATGTCTGCGGAGTGGAAGTCGAGCGGGAACCAGTGGGTGTACGGGCTCGCGAGCAGGCCGACGATCATGTAGATCGGGATGGACGGCAGGCCGATCAGTTTTGCGGCGCGCCCGAGCACATAAGCCACGACCAGCAGGATGCCGAGTGTGATCAGGTCCGTGCCAAGGTTCATTGGTTAGCCCCCGGGGGGCGCGTCGACGGTCTTGGCCTTGAGTTCACCGGTGCGGAAGAACGTGAAGGCCTTGGCGACCTTCTCCGGGGATCCTGCGACGACGAGGGTGTCGCCGGGGAAGACCCGGAAGTCCTGGGCCGGTGCCGGGTTGGCGGACTCGCCGCGCACGACGGCGACGACCGTGAGGCCGGCGATGCCGCGGTCGGCGGGGTTGCCGAGGGTCTGGCCGGCGATGTGATCCTCGTAGTCGACCGTGAACCAGTCGATGCTGAGACCGGGGATCTGGTCGAGCGCGGTGAGCGACTCGGTGATCTGGGTGCCGCCGAGGAGTTCGGCGAGGGTGTGCGCCTCGTCTTCATTGAGGCGGAGGGAGACCTTGCTCGCGTCTGGGCCGCCCTCGTCGTCCGCGAAGGTGATGAGGTCGCTGTGCCCGGAGCGGTGGGCGATGACGCCGACCTTGCCGCCGTCATCGGTGATGAAGGTGTGCAGCACACCCACTCCGGGAAGCTTGACCCGCCGAACGTCAACCATGGTTACGACTCCTGAAGATTATGGGCAAGTGGGCCCTAGTCTATCGAAGCCGCCCGTCACCCGCCCGGTGGTGGTATCGCCTGTGTCAGTGCGTGACGGAGTCGCCCATCGCCGACCGCTCGGTCAGGACGATATCGGGAGCCTCGAGGCGCACCCGGTCGGCGGACTCGTCGTCGGGTTCGAGCTGGGAGGCGCGTTCCGCGGCGACGCGCTTGAGGTAGACCGCGACCTCGCGTTCCTCTCGTTCGGCGTCCCAGCCGAGCACGCCGGCCATCAGCCTGGCCGCGACCGGCGCCGCGGAGACCCCGCGATCCCAGGCCTCGATCGAGATGCGGGTGCGCCGGGCCAGGACGTCCTCGAGGTGGAGGGCGCCCAGGTGGCCGGCCGCGTACACGACTTCGGCCTGGATGTAGTCGTCGGCTCCCGGGAGCGGCTCGATCAGCTCAGGGCTCTCCCGGATGAGGTCGAGCAGCTCGTCGGTGAGGGTACCGTACCGGTTGAGCAGGTGCTCGACCCGCACGGTGTGCAGCCCGAATGCCGTCGCGATGCGGGTGCGCTTGTTCCACGCGGCCTTGTACCCCTCCGCACCGAGCAGCGGGATCTCGTGCGTCGTTGACGGGGCGATCTTCCCGTCGAGGGCGTCAACGGCCGCGTCGATGGCGTCCTTCGCCATGATCCGGTATGTGGTCCACTTTCCGCCGGCGATCACGACGAGACCGGGAACGGAGTGCCCGACCAGGTGTTCGCGGGACAGTTTCGAGGTCTGCTCCGACTCCCCGGCGAGCAGCGGCCGGAGACCGGCGTAGACGCCCTCGACGTCCTCGCGGGTCAGCGGCACCCGCAGCACCGAATTGACGTGCTCGAGCAGGTAGTCGATGTCGGCGGCCGTCGCCGCAGGGTGCGCCTTGTCGAGGTGCCAGTCGGTGTCGGTGGTGCCGATGAGCCAGTGCCTGCCCCACGGGATCACGAAGAGCACGCTCTTCTCCGTGCGCAGCAGCAGCCCCATCGCCGACTGGAACCGGTCGCGCGGCACGACGAGGTGGATGCCCTTGCTCGCGCGCACCTTGAAGGTGCCGCGTTCGCCGACCATCCGCTGGGTGTCGTCGGTCCAGACGCCTGTCGCGTTGACGACCTGCTTCGCGCGCACCTCGAAGCGTTCGCCGGTCTCGAGGTCGTGCGCGCGCACGCCCACGACCCGCTCGCCGACCTTGATGAAGCCCTCGACCCGCACCCGGCTCGCCGCGTGGGCGCCGTAGAACGAGGCGGTGCGCACGAGCGACGCCGTGTACAGGGCGTCATCGACCTGCGCGTCGTAGTAGGTGATACCGCCGACCGTCGCGTCGGCGTCGAGGCTCGGGATCATGCCCATCACCTGGCGCTTGGACAGGTGCCGGTGGTGCGGGACGCCGGGCGGCCGGCCACCGGTGTACGAGAAGATGTCGTAGAGCAGCATGCCCGCACCCACATAGAAGCGCTCGGTGACCCGCTTCTTCAACGGGTACAGGAAGCGCACGGGCTTGACCAGGTGCGGGGCGATGCGCTGCAGGAGCAGTCCGCGTTCCGTGAGCGCTTCCCGAACGAGGCGAAAGTCGAGCTGCTCGAGATAGCGGATGCCGCCGTGCACGAGCTTGGACGACCGGCTCGACGTTCCGCTGGCCCAGTCCCGTGCCTCGAGAATGCCGACGCTCAGTCCGCGGGTGACGGCGTCGAGGGCGCTGCCCGCGCCGACGATCCCGCCGCCGACGACGAGGATGTCGACCTCCTTGGATTTCAGCCTCTCAATGGCCGCGGCGCGTTCCGCCGGTCCCAGCTTGTTCGACCGCGTGACCGAATTCCCTGTTGCCATGTGCGTACTCCCATCGAGGTGGTGGTGCGTACCTCGACGCTAGTTCGTTCGGTACGGCGCGACAACCACCTCGACGCGCTGGAATTCCTTGAGGGTCGAATAACCGGTGGTCGCCATCGACCGGCGCAGGGCGCCGACGAGGTTGGCGGTGCCGTCGGCGATCGGCGTCGGGCCGTACAGGATGGTCTCGAGCGGGGCGACGGTGCCGACCTCGACCCGCTTGCCGCGGGGCAGCTGCGGGTGGTGCACCTCGGCGCCCCAGTGGAATCCGCCGCCGGGGGCATCCGTCGCCCTGGCCAGGGTGGTGCCGAGCATAACGGCGTCCGCGCCGCAGGCGAGCGCCTTGACGATGTCGCCGGAGGTGCTGAGGCCGCCGTCGGCGATGACGTGCACATAGCGTCCGCCGGATTCGTCGAGGTAGTCGCGGCGAGCGCCGGCGACGTCGGCGACGGCCGTGGCCATCGGGGCGTGGATGCCGAGCGAGGCCCGGGTGGTCGACGCCGCGCCGCCGCCGAAGCCGACGAGCACGCCGGCAGCGCCGGTGCGCATCAGGTGCAGGGCCGCCGTGTATGTGGCCGCACCGCCGACGATGACGGGTACGTCGAGCTCGTAGATGAACTTCTTGAGGTTGAGCGGCTCCTGGTTGAGCGAGACGTGCTCGGCGGACACCGTGGTGCCGCGGATGACGAAGAGGTCGACGCCGGCGGCGACGACGGTTTCGTAGAGTTCCTGGGTGCGCTGCGGGGAGAGCGCTCCGGCGACGGTGACCCCGGCGGCGCGGATCTGGGCGAGCCGCTCGGTGACGAGGGCCGGTTTGATCGGTTCGGAGTAGATCTCCTGCATGCGGGCGGTCGCGCGGTCGGCCGGAAGTTCGCGGATCTCGGCGAGGAGCGGTTCCGGGTCGTCGTAGCGGGTCCAGAGGCCCTCGAGGTCGAGCACGCCGATGCCGCCGAGCTGGCCCATCATGATCGCCGTGGTCGGGGAGACCACGGAGTCCATCGGGGCTGCGAGGAACGGGATCGCGAATTCGTACGCGTCGATCGTCCAGCTGACATTCACGTCTTCGGGATCGCGGGTGCGCCGACTGGGCACGACAGCGATGTCGTCAAAGGCGTACGCGCGGCGAGCGCGCTTGGAGCGGCCGATCTCGATTTCCATACCCCCAGCTTAGGCGCAGCCCGTAACCGGAGGGTGTGAACCGCTAGGCTGGCGCAAATCCCGCAGGTGAGGCCCGCAAACCTGCCCGATGCACCAGGAGCACCCGATGTCGTCCGAAACGCCCACCGAGTCCGCAAAGCCCCGCCTCAACCTGATGTTCAGCAACCTGGAGCTCGTGATCGCGGTCCTCCTCGGCCTCGTCTCCATCGCAACGGCCTATGCCTCCTTCCAGGCGGCGCTCTACGACAGCCAGATGGCCGGTGCGTACACCAAGGGTTCGACGCAGTCCACCGAGGCGGAGTCGCTCTATCTCGAGGCCAACCAGCAATTCCTCGAGGACACCCAGGTCTGGAACCGCCTCGCCGAGCTCGACATCGAGAAGGACAGCACGGATGCCGCGATCGCCGCAGACGCGACGGGCAAGTACGACACCCTGACCTTCCAGGCGGTCTCGACGGACTTCGCCGCGGCCATCGCCCGGGCCGACGCCGAGAACACGGCAGACGCCACGGTCTACCACAGCCCGCTCGACGACGAGGAATACCAGAGCACCCTCTTCGGCGGCTACTCCGAGACGCAGGCGAAGTCGGTCGCGACGATCAGCCAGGGCGACGTGTACAACAGCTTCAGTGACCGGCTCACCCTGAACACCGTCCTGATGTCGATCTCGCTGTTCCTGCTCGGCATCGCCGCCCTCGTGCGCCAGTTCAAGGTGCAGCTCGTGCTGATGTCGACCGGCGTGGTGATCTTCGTCGTGGCGGCCGCGCTGACCGCGATGATCCCCTACCTCGGCCTGTAGCGGGGCAAGCTGTGCGAACGGCACAAGCACAAGGAGCGGCACGAGCAGCACGACCGGTGCGCAGGCCTGTCGCGGCGCTGGCCGCACTGGCCCTGGTCGTCGGCCTGGCCGCGTGCACGACGGACAGCCCGGTCGAGCCGAACAGCGGCGAGGGCCCGGCCGCCGGCAGCTGGACCGTTCTCACCTACTCAATCGCCGACACCGACCTCGAGCCGTTCATGATGGCCGACCTCGGCGAGATGGGTGAGGTCGGTTCACACGACGGCCTCAATCTCGTCGCCCTCGTCGACCGTTCGGCGGACTACAGCTCAGAACCCGTGCTCGGCCAGCCCGACTGGACCGGCGGGAAGCTCCTGCACGTCCTGCCCGGCGGCGCAGAGGTGATGGACGACCTCGGCCCCGTGGACACCGGCGACCCCGCCGTGCTCTCCGACTTCATCACCCGCGGCATCAGCGCGTACCCCGCGGAGCACTACGCCGTGATCATCTCCGATCACGGCGCATCCTGGCCGGGCGTCGGCGGGGACGAATCGGCCGACGGAGATTCGCTGAGCCTCGCCGAACTGAACGACGCCATCGGCAGCGGCCTGAGCGCGGCCGGTGTGTCGAAGCTCGACCTGCTCGGCTTCGACGCCTGTCTGATGGCGACCTACGAGGTCGCAAGCACCCTGGCCCCGCGCGCGGACCGCTTGCTCGCCTCCCAGGAGCTCGAGCCGGGTCACGGCTGGAACTACACGGCCCTCGAGACGGCCGCCGCGGGCGCCGCCGTCGACGAGCTCGGCTCCGCGCTGATCCAGGGGTTCTCCTCCCAGGCCGAAACCGAGGGCGACGCGGCCGAGATCACCCTGTCCCTGATCGACCTCGGCAAGCTGCCCGCGGTGGATGCCGCCCTCGCCTCGTTCAGCAGCAGCCTGGTCGGGCGCGGGGCCGGTCTCGCTCCCGTTGTGGGCCGAACCCTCGCGAGCACCCTCGGCTTCGGGCGCAGCCCCGATCCGGCCGAGGACTCGTTCATGACCGACCTCGGCCTCCTCGCCGGCGAGATCGGGCAGGGCGACACCGCGGAAGCCGACGCTGCCGATGCGCTCGTACGGGCGATCAGTTCGGCGGTGGTCGACAAGGTCGACGGCCAGTCCACCGCGGGCGCCACCGGTCTGTCGATCTACTTCCCGCCCCAGAAGGCCTATTTCGCAGAGGACTACCGTGCACTCGGCACCGCAGGTGGCTGGCTCGACTTCCTGACCTCTTATTACGCCGCCGGCGGTGCGATCCCCGGCGACCAGAAGACCCGGTTCACCGGGGGTGACGCCGAGGTCTCCTTCGGCGCGGACGGACTGAGCATCAGCGCCGCGCTCGACCCTGCCGGGCTCGGGAACGCGGCGAGCGCATCCGTCCGGTACGGCCTCATCGAGGCAGACGGCTCGGTCACCTACCTCGGCGAGCGGCCGGCGACGGTGGACGCGGGCGGGTCTGGCCGGGTGCATGGCGGGTACGACCTCACCCAGCTCACCCTGGCCGACGGCACCGACACGACGCCCGCATACGCGCAGCTCGGCGTCGACACGGGCACTGCCACGGCGGGGTCCGGCTCCGTCACGATCGACGTGCCGATGGCGTATTACTCTCCCGGTGACGTCGCGGGAGAGACCTACCAGGACGTGCTCCTGAGCCTCACCCTCGACGGCGCGAGCGGAGACATCCTCAACGAGACCTACTTCGCCTACGACGACAAGCTCGGCAGCTACGGCGAGCTCACCGCGGACCCGGACGGCATCATCGTGCCCGAGCGGCTCAACGTGCAGGGCGACGGCACCGAGAGCTGGGTCGGCACGAGCGACTACGGCCTCTACGCCGACCTCCCTGCCCTGCACTACTCCTTCGCCAGGCTCCCCTCGGGCAGCCGGTTGCGGGTCGACCTGACCGTGACCGACTTCGGCGGCAACAGCGCCACCGCGAGCGGCACCGCGACCGTCCCCTGACCCGCGCGCCCCGCGCGCCCCCGCTTTCGTGAGGTGTCGCAGATCGACGTTCGTGGCGCCCGCGAACCTCGATATGCGACACCTCAGCGAGGCAATCAACGGGTGCGCCTACGGCACAGGAGGTGCAAGCTGCTGTCATGGACGTTGAAGCCGAACCGTTGTCCCTGCTGCGCGAACGCACGAGCCTCAAGTGGCGGGCTTTTCCCGACGACGTGCTGCCCCTTTTCGTCGCCGAACTCGACTACCCGCTCGCCGAGCCGATCAGGGACGCCCTGTTCGAGGCCGTGCGCCGGAGCGACACCGGCTACGCGGCATCCGCTGAGCCGCTCGCCCAGGCGTTCGCCGCCTTCGCCGCCCGCCGCTGGGGCTGGCCGGTCGACCCCGGGCAGGTGGTCGCGACGAACGAAGTGGGTTCGGCCGTCGTCGAGGTGCTGCGGATGATCCTCGAGCCAGGCGACGAGGTCGTGATCACTCCCCCGGTCTACCCGCCGTTCTTCGACCTCGTGCCCGAGGCGGGCGGCCTGGTCGTCGACGTGCCACTCCTGCACGGCCAGACCGGCTGGACGCTCGACCTCGACGGCCTCGAAGCCGCGCTCCGCCGGGGCGCCCGCGCCGTACTGCTCTGCAATCCGCAGAACCCGCTCGGCCACCCGCACGGCATCGAGGACCTCACAGCCCTCGCCGAACTCGCCGACCGGTACGGGGCCTTCGTGGTCAGCGACGAGGTGAACGCACCGCTCGCCTACAGCGCCGAGAGTTTCACCCCGTACCTCACGGTGTCCCCTGCCGCGGCCCAGCACGGCGTCTGCGTCACGAGCGCGAGCACGGCCTGGAACCTCGCCGGGCTCACCTGCGCTCTCATCGTCACCGCCTCCGAGCGGATGCGCCTGCTCACCTCCGCCCTGCCGCCCGGCATCCGCGAGCGCACCGGCCACCTCGGGCTGCTCGCGAGCACCGTGGCATTCCGCGACGGTGGCCCGTGGCTCGACGGCGCGCTCGCCGCGCTCGAGGCGAACCGGGGACTGCTGGCCGGGCTCCTCGACGCGCATCTCCGCGGGGTCGGCTACGAGCAGCCGCGCGCGGGCTATCTGGCCTGGCTGGACCTGCGCTCGCTCGGCTGGGGCGACGACCCGGCAGCGGTCGCCCTCGAGCGTGCGAAGGTCGCGCTGCTGCCAGGCTTGCTCTTCGGCACTCCGGGCGCCGGTTTCGCCCGGCTCAACTTCGGCTGCTCACCCGATGTGCTCAGCGAGGCCGTCTCGCGGATCGCCGCGGCGACCTGAGCCGAGCACCGGCCCCACGCCGCGGCATCCGCCGCCCGCCCCAACCAATTCGACGGAGATTTTCGCGATTCGGGCCCGAAAACGCGCTCTCACGCACAAAAAAGCCAAAAACTCCGTCGAATTGGTTCGGGGACAAGAGGGTCAGCGACGGTAGTTCGGAGCCTCGACCACGATCTGCACGTCGTGCGGGTGCGATTCCTTGAGCCCGGCGGAGGTGATCCGCACGAACTTACCCTTCTGCTTGAGCTCGTCGATCGTGCGCGCCCCGACGTAGAACATCGACTGGCGGAGGCCGCCGATGAGCTGGTACGCGACGGCGGATACCGGACCGCGGTACGGAACCTGCCCCTCGATGCCCTCGGGGATGAGCTTGTCGTCGGAGGGGACGTCCGACTGGAAGTAGCGGTCCTTCGAATAGGAGGTCTTGTTTCCGCGGGTCTGCAGCGCGCCGAGCGAGCCCATGCCGCGGTAGGTCTTGAACTGCTTGCCGTTGACGAAAACGAGCTCTCCCGGGCTCTCGTCACAGCCGGCGAGGAGCGAGCCGAGCATGACGGTGTCCGCGCCGGCGACGAGCGCCTTGGCGATGTCACCGGAGTACTGCAGTCCGCCGTCGGCGATGACCGGGATCCCGGTCTCACGCGCGGCGAGGGAGGCCTGGTAGACCGCCGTGATCTGGGGGACGCCGACGCCGGCGACGATGCGGGTCGTGCAGATGGAGCCAGGGCCGACGCCGACCTTGATCGCGTCCGCGCCCGCGTCGATGAGCGCCTGGGCGCCGCTCCTGGTGGCGACGTTGCCGCCGATGACGTCAACGGCCGCGAAGGCCGGGTCGGTCTTGAGCCGGCGGATGATCTCGAGCACGCCGGCGCTGTCGCCGTTGGCGGTGTCGACGACGAGCACGTCGACCCCCGCGTCGAGCAGCGCGGTCGCGCGCTGCCACGCGTCGCCGAAGAAGCCGATGGCCGCGCCGACGCGCAGCCGACCGGCGTCGTCCTTCGTCGCGTGCGGGTATTCCTCGCTCTTGTCGAAGTCCTTGACGGTGATCAGGCCGGTGAGCCGGCCGGCGTCGTCGACGAGGGGAAGCTTCTCGATCTTGTGGGTGGCGAAGATGGCCACCGCGTCCATCGGCGCCATGCCGACCTTGCCGGTGATGAGCGGCATCCGCGTCATCACCTCGCGCACCCGCATCGTGTGCTTCTGGGTGGCCGTGACGAAGCGCATATCGCGGTTCGTGATGATGCCGACGAGCACGCCGTCTCCGTCGACGACGGGGAGTCCGCTGATCCGGAACTGCCGGCAGAGGGCGTCGACGTCCGCGACGGTGGCCTCCGGCGAAGTTGTTACCGGATTGGTAATCATCCCGGATTCGCTGCGTTTGACGAGATCGACCTGTTCGGCCTGGTCCGCGATCGACAGGTTGCGGTGCAGGACACCGAGCCCCCCTTCGCGGGCCATGGCGATGGCCATCCTGGTCTCGGTGACCGTGTCCATGGCGCTCGAAAGCAGGGGCGTCGCGACGCTGATTCTCCGGGTCAACCGCGACATTGTCACTGCTTCACTGGGAATGACGTCGGTGTGGCCTGGCAGGAGCAGGACGTCGTCGTAGGTAAGCCCGGTGAAACCGAACGGATCTGGCTGATCCATGAAACCCCTTTTTGCTGGTGCAGAGAAATAACAGAAGAGTCCGGGAATTCGTGGAAACGACCGGTTCCCCAATGTTAAGCGACTTCTCCGCGCGCGCATTCCTTGAGGACGGAAACGATTCCGAGGTCCACTCCGAAACATTTGCGACATAATCGGGACGTACTGTCGACGAAGAAGTTGGCAGGGGCCGGTTCACCCGAGTTTTTTCCCCTCGACCACCCCGAGGCCCCGCCCGTTCACGGAGGTTACGTTTTGACACCATTCATGCAGCGAACACGTACGGCAGGCCTCCTGTCGTCCCGGCGGATGCTCGCCGGTCTCCTGCTCATCGGAGTCGCCAGTCTGGGCCTGATGGGCCTCGGCGCGACGAGTGCTTCCGCGGCGACGGCCGTCCCGACTACGGCGTGTGTGGCCAATGCCACAACAGGCTGTATCCAGGGCACGATCAAGCAGGGCAACGGCGACCCCGCCGTCGGCGTGAGGCTCACGGTCACGAACGGTGACACGACCGAGAACCTCGTGACGGATGCCGCGGGCAAGTGGGGCGTGGCCATCACGGTCGCAGGCCCCTCAACCGTCACCCTCGACACCACGAGCCTGCCGAGCGGGAACACCCTCGACCCGAGCATCGCCAACCCGGCAACCGTCAATGGCGGCCTGGGTCGCAACGCCGGCACCATCTTCAAGCTGGTCAGCGGGGAAAGCACCGGCCTCTCGACCTCTGCCCCGTCGACGGGTGACTCCGCGACGACCGGCTCCGTCACGTGGGAGCGCTTCCTCCAGCAGGCCGCGTCGGGCATCCGCCTCGGGTTGCTGCTCGCCCTCGCCTCCGTCGGCCTCTCGCTGATCTACGGGACGACCGGGCTGAGCAACTTCGCCCACGGCGAGCAGGTGACCCTCGGCGGCCTGCTGGCATTCGTGCTCGCCAACCAGCTCGGTCTCAACCTCTTCCTCGCCGCCTTCCTCACCGTCGCGGTCTGCGCGGCGACCGGGTACTTCCAGGATGCGCTGATCTGGAAGCCACTGCGCAAGCGCGGCCTGCCGAACACCCAGCTGATGATCGTGACCATCGGCCTCTCGATCGCGCTGCAGTACGCGTTCCAGTTCTTCATCGGGGCCAAGACCGTCCGGATCGACAAGGCCAACCCGGTCACCGTCGAAATCGGCCCGATCACCCTCTCGGTTCAGTCGCTCTGGGCGATGGGCATCGCCGTTGCGGTCATCATCCTCGTCGGGCTGTTCCTGCTCCGGTCCCGGATCGGCCGGGCCACCCGCGCTGTTTCGGACAACCCCTCGCTCGCCGCGGCCTCCGGGATCGACGTCGACGCCATCATCCGCCTGGTCTGGACGGCCTCCGCCGGACTCGCCGGTCTCGCCGGCGTCATGCTCGGCCTCGTGCTCAATGGCGTGAACTGGCAGACCGGCCTGCAGCTGCTGCTGCTGATGTTCGCCGCGGTCACCCTCGGCGGCCTCGGCACCGCGTTCGGCGCCCTCGCCGGCGCGATGATCATCGGCATGGTCGTCGAGCTCACGAACCTCGTGCTCCCCGGCGACTTCAAGTACGCCACGGCACTGCTCATTCTCATCCTCGTCCTGCTCGTCAGGCCACAAGGCATTTTCGGGCGCCGAGAGCGCATCGGTTAGGAAGGACAAGACCGTGAATGAATTTCTGACGACCCTGACGGCGATTGCCGCCTCCGCCTTCTCGCCATCGACGGCGGCACTCGCCATCGCAGCCATCGGGCTCAACATCCACTTCGGCTACACCGGCCTGCTCAACATGGGCCAGGCCGGGTTCATGCTCGTCGGCGCATACGCCTTCGCCATCTCCATCGTCGCCGGGATCCCGCTGTTCCCCGCCGTGCTGATCGCACTCGTCGCCGCGGCGGTCTTCGCACTCATCCTCGGCGTTCCGACGCTGAAGCTGCGCGGTGACTACCTCGCGATCGTCACGATCTCGGCCGCAGAGATCGTGCGGATGATCGGGCGCTCGTCGCTCCTCACCGACATCACCGGCGGCTCGAACGGTCTCACCGGCCAGAGCTACCGAGGCCCGTTCACCGACCTCTCCTTCCTCGGCGACGGCCAGACCACCCTCGGCCCGTTCACCTACGACAACACCGGCTCCAACGGCTGGTGGATCCGCCTGGTCGCGTGGTCCATCGTCGGGATCCTCTGCCTCTTCGTGTTCCTGCTGATGCGCAGCCCGTGGGGTCGCGTACTCCGCGGCATCCGGGAAGACGAGGATGCGATCCGCAGCCTCGGCAAGAACGTCTACAGCTACAAGATGCAGGCGCTCATCCTCGGCGGCACCATCGGAGCGCTCGGCGGCATCATCTACGTGCTGCCGGCATCCGTTCAGGCGGACAGCATGGGACGCTCGATGACGTTCTTCGTGTGGACCGCACTGCTGCTCGGCGGCGCCGCTACCGTGTTCGGGCCCGTGCTCGGCTCGATCATCTTCTTCGCCCTGCGCCTGTTCGTGCAGGGTGTCGCCGGCCAGTTCGTGCCGGACAGCATCATGAACGGCCAGCAGGCCGAACAGTTCTCCTGGATCCTGATCGGTGTGGTGCTCATGCTCGTGGTCATCTTCAGACCCCAGGGTGTACTCGGTAACAAGAAGGAGCTGAGCTTCAATGTCAACTGATCTCGGAGTCACCGTCGCCCCGACAGCCGCTGCGGCAGCCGCAACCGCGAGCGTCGCCGCCGTCTCCCCCCTTCCCGGCGTCCCCAAGCCCGACCCGATCCTGGTCGTCGACAACATCGTGCGCCAGTTCGGCGGCATGACCGCCGTCAACGTGCCGCACCTCGAGGTACAGCGCGGAATCATCACGGCCCTGATCGGCCCGAACGGCGCGGGCAAGACCACGTTCTTCAACCTGATCACGGGCTTCGACAAGCCGAGCTCCGCCCCGCGCCTCATCGGCGGGCCGAAGTCCGACCAGGCCGCCCGCTCGATGTTCAACGGGCGTTCGGTCAACAACATGGGTGCGGCGAAGGTCGCCCAGCGCGGCATGGTGCGCACTTTCCAGCTCACCAAGGCGCTCAGCAGGCTCACCGTGCTCGAGAACATGCTCCTCGGCGCGAAGGACCAGCCAGGCGAAAACCTCTTCGCCGCGGTGATCAAGCCGCTCTGGGCCGCGCGCGAACGGGAGATCACGGCGCAGGCCGAGGACCTCCTGCAGCGATTCAAGCTGCTCGAGAAGAAGAACGACATGGCCGGGAGCCTCTCCGGCGGCCAGAAGAAGCTCCTCGAGATGGCGCGGGCGCTCATGAGCGAACCGACCATGATCATGCTCGACGAGCCGATGGCCGGGGTCAACCCCGCACTCACCCAGTCGCTGCTCGGGCACATCAAGTCTCTCCGCGACGAGGGCATGACCGTCCTGTTCGTCGAGCACGACATGCACATGGTGCGGCACATCTCCGACTGGGTCGTCGTGATGGCCGAGGGCAAGGTTGTTGCGGAGGGCCCGTCGGCCACCGTCATGGACGACCAGGCCGTGATCGACGCCTACCTCGGCGCGCACCACGACACCGACCTCGGCGACGACTCGCTCCTCACGGACGAAGTCGCGGAGGAACTGGCCAAAGAGGTCGAACTCGAAAACCGCACGGAAGGCGACGCGTAGTCATGGTTGTACCCACAGGCTCTCCCGCTCCGGTCCTGCAGGCGACGGATCTCGTCGCCGGCTATGTTCCCGGGGTCAATATCCTCAACGGCTGCAACCTGGATGTCTACCCCGGTGAGCTCATCGGAATCATCGGCCCGAACGGCGCAGGCAAGTCCACGCTGCTCAAGGCACTGTTCGGACTGGTGTCCGTCCGCAGCGGCAACGTCACGCTCAAGGGCGAAGACATCACCGGTTTCAAGGCGAACCGCCTCGTGCAGGCCGGCGTCGGCTTCGTCCCCCAGAACAACAACGTGTTCCCCTCCCTCACGATCGAGGAGAACCTGCAGATGGGCCTGTACCTGCGGCCCAAACTGCTCGTCGAACGCCTCGACGCGATCTTCGACCTGTTCCCCGCCCTCGCCGACCGCCGCAACCAGCGAGCCGGTTCGCTCTCCGGCGGGGAACGCCAGTCGGTCGCGATGGCGCGTGCGCTCATGATGGACCCGTCCGTACTGCTCCTCGACGAGCCGTCCGCCGGCCTCTCCCCGGTGCGCCAGGACGAGACCTTCATCCGTACCCGCCGCATCAACAAGACCGGCGTCACGATCGTGATGGTCGAG
Source organism: Cryobacterium sp. RTC2.1 (assembly GCF_035018685.1). Classification (NCBI taxonomy): domain Bacteria; kingdom Bacillati; phylum Actinomycetota; class Actinomycetes; order Micrococcales; family Microbacteriaceae; genus Cryobacterium; species Cryobacterium sp. RTC2.1. The sequence continues at coordinate 443 of NZ_JASJXJ010000014.1, read as the reverse complement.
CAGAACGCCCGCCGCTGCCTGCAGATCTGCGACCGCGGGTACGTGCTCGACCAGGGCCGCAATGCCTACACAGGCACCGGCCGCGAGCTCGCCGACGACCCCAAGGTCATCGAGCTCTACCTCGGCACCCTCGCCAAGGACGTCGACGCTGAGAAGGACGAGAAGCCCGTCAGCATCGCCTGACCCGGTCTGACCCGGTCTGACCCGGTCTTCTGACCCGCCCGCACTGCCGAGAGGCCCGTGCCAGCCCCCTGGGGGCCGGTACGGGCCTTTTCGCGTCCCCGGCGACATCCGCCGCTGCGCCCGTCTGCTCAGGCGCTCCCGCAACGGCGGGCGCGGGCTGCCGAAACCGGCGCCGGTGCGGCTGGAAACCTCGCTGAGGGGTCGCACATCGAGGTTCACGGGGTCGGCGAACGTCGATCTGCGACACCTCAGCGAAAGAG
>NZ_JASJXJ010000013.1:0-38400 GCF_035018685.1 Cryobacterium sp. RTC2.1 | reverse complement strand
AGCTGATGCTGCCGGCGGAACCCCCGATTTGCGCGCGTCGGGCGCGCACGCACGCCCGAGCCTCGCCGAACGGGCAGGCCTGGTCTGGGCTTCCTCGGTCCTCGATGCCCCTGCCGGTGTCCTCGGACTCCTCGAGAACACCGTCATCGCCGAAGACCTCGACTCCGCCCTGGCCGCGGCAGACCTGCTCACGTCCGGCCATTCCACCCCGGGGACGGCTACCGGCCCCCGCGCGGCGAGCATTCCGCTGACGATCATCACCCGGGCCGGCGACGTGCTGAGCGAGTTCGTGCTCCGCGGCGGATCCGGGGCCCGGCGCAGCAAGCTCGAACTCGTCGCGGACCGCGAGACCGCGGCAGACCGTCTCGGCGAAGTCCGATCCCGCATCGAGCAGGTCAGCGGCGACCTCGCTGAGCAGCGCAGCCTGCTCCGCCTCGGCAAGGACCAGTCCGTCGCGGCGCTCGCCGCGCTTCGCGCCTTCGACGCCCGCCTCGCGGCCCAGGCAGAGAAGACGAACCGGGCAACGGTGCGGCTCGAGGCCGCAACGGCGGAGCTCGAGCGCATCTCCGCCGGCGTCCTTGTCGCCGAACAGGCCGTCGCCGGTGCGGAAGCAGAGGCCGAGCGCACCAAGGCCGGTCTCGTCACCCTGCTGTCCCGCCCCCGCCCGATCCTCGACGTTTCGGTTCGTGACGCGCTCCACGCCGAACTCGAAGCTGCGCGCGAACACGAGGTCGAGGCGCGGCTCCGCGTCGAGACCGCGCGCGAGCGCGTGCGCTCGGGTGAGGCCCGCGCCGCAGGCCTCGCGAGGCAGTTCGAGCGCGACCAGGCCGCAGCCGAGGCCGCCGCCCGGCGTGCGGTCATCCGCCGTCGCCAGGTGGATGCCGCGACCCGCGTCGCCGAAGCGCTCCCCGCCGTGCTCGCCGCGGTCGACGTCTCCGTCAGCGAGGCACGCCTCCGCCTCGCCACCGCCGAGGCCGAGCGCCTGAGCCAGAATGAGGAACTCGCGGCCCTGCGCCGCGAGGACGGTGCCCTCCGCAGCCGACTGCAGGCCGTGACCGAGAGCGTGCACGGCCTCGAACTGCAGATCTACGAGAAGAAGCTGCACCTCTCCGGCCTCCTCGAACGCGCCGGCAGCGAACTGGGCCTCGTCGAAGATATCCTCGTCGCGGAATACGGTCCGGACCAGCCGGTGCCGCCCGATGACGACCCGGATGGCGAGCCGGTGGCCTACGACCGCGAGCAGCAGCAGCGCCGCCACGCCTCCGCCGAGCGCCGGTTCGCCCAACTCGGCAGGATCAACCCGCTCGCCCTCGAGGAATTCGCCGCGCTCGAGCAGCGGCACAAATTCCTCACCGAGCAGCTCACCGACCTGACCAACACCCGGGCCGACCTGCTGACGATCATCGACGACCTCGACGTCACGATGGGCGCCATCTTCGGAAGCGCCTTCGAGGACACCCGCCTGGCCTTCGCCGAGGTCTTCCCCGTCCTGTTCCCCGGCGGGTCTGGCAGCATCCGCCTGACCGATCCCGACGACCTGCTCACGACCGGCATCGAGATCAGCGTCAAGCCGGCAGGAAAGAAGATCGAGCGGCTCTCACTGCTGTCCGGCGGGGAGCGTTCCCTCGCCGCAGTCGCGCTGCTGATCGCGATCTTCAAGGCCCGCCCGAGCCCGTTCTACATCATGGACGAGGTCGAGGCTGCCCTCGACGACGCCAACCTCGGCCGGCTGCTCACGATCTTCCAGGGCCTCCGCGAGGCCAGCCAGCTCATCATCATCACGCATCAGAAACGCACGATGGAAATCGCCGACGCCCTCTACGGTGTCTCGATGCGCCAGGACGGGGTATCGGCGGTCGTCGGCCAGCGGATCGTGCGCGAGGAGGAACGGGCGTCCTGAACCGCGGACAGGCCGGGACAGTGGCCCCCGCGTCACGGCCGGGTCACAGCAGGGCGAGTACCTCCGCACAGGCGTCGGTGACCCTGCGGCACTCGGGGGCGCAGCTCGTCCAGTCCGGCCGGTGCTGCAGCATCCGCTCGCAGGCGATGGACGAGGAGCGGCACGCCTCCATGCAGGTGTCGAGCATGGAGGCGGCGGTCGTCCCGTCTGTCCGGGTGTGCCAGGACAGCACCCGGCTCGTCGTGGTGCAGATTTCGATGCAGTCGAGGTCGGCGAGGAAGCACGCGGTGACATCGCCGTCGCCGGACTGGGCCAGGCAGGCGTCAGCGCAGTCCTCGCTCGCGGCGATGAGCGCGTCGCAGGCGGCGACGCACGCCGCGGTCCGTGCCGAGAGCGCGTTGAACTCGCTCCCACCGAACCCGCCACCGAACATGCCACCACTGTAGCCCGGTCGGTGGCGCCCGGTCAGGCCTGCGGGGGCAGCGCCGCGATCAGCGGGTGGTCGAACGTCAGCACACCGGTCTTGGCCGCGCCTCCCGGCGACCCGATCTCCTCGAAGAAGTCCACGTTCGCGCGGTAGTACTCGCTCCACTGCTCCGGAAGGTCGTCTTCGTAGTAGACCGCCTCGACCGGGCAGACCGGCTCGCAGGCACCGCAGTCGACACATTCGTCGGGGTGAATGTACAGGGACCGTTCGCCTTCATAGATGCAGTCGACCGGGCACTCGTCGACGCAGGCGCGGTCCTTGACATCCACGCACGGCAGCGCGATGACGTACGTCACGAGGCGACGAGTTCCACGGACCGGCTGATGTCGACCTGCTCGTCCCGCGGAACGACCTTGACCCGCTCACGATCGGCCGCCGAGCCGTCCGCGGCTCCGAGGGCACGTTCGTGGGCATCGAGCACGAGCCAGCCGTCCCATTCGGTGAAGCGGATGCCGCGGGCGGAGAGCACGGCCAGGATCGCGTCCGCGTCGTCTTCGACCGGCTCCGGCAGGAGGCCGTTGCCGAGGTCTTCGACGAGCCGCGTGACGGTCTCGAGCGCGTCGCTCTTGGTGTGGCCGATCAGGCCGACGGGGCCACGCTTGATCCAGCCGGTGGCGTACAGGCCGGGAATGGGCCGCGCGGCCGGGTCGAGGACCCGACCGCCGTCGTTCGGGATCACGCCGCGCGTCTGGTCGAAAGGCACCTCGGCGAGGGCGCTGCCGCGGTAACCGACGGCGCGGTAGACCGCCTGGAGCGGGTAGTCGAGGATCTCACCTGTCCCGGTGACACCGCCGGGGTTGGCGGGATCGGGCGCGGTGCGCTCGAAGCGCATGCCTTCGACACTCTCGGTGCCGTAGACCTCGAGGGGAGAATGCAGGAAATGCAGGTGCAGGCGGCGCGAGGCCCCGCTCGGTTCCTTCGTGAGCCATCCGTTCAGGGTGCGGCTCATCACCTTGACCTGGTTGTTGGACGCGGCGAGGAACTGCTCGGAGGCCTCGTCCCTCGGGAAGTCCTCCTCGTAGACGATCACGTCGACGTCCGGCACCGCGCCGAGCTCCCGGAGCTCGATCGGGGTGAACTTCACCTGGGCAGGCCCGCGTCGACCGAAGATGTGCACGTCGGTGACTGCCGAGGCGGCCAGGCCGGAATAGACGTTCTCGGGGATGTCGGTGGGCAGCAGGTCGTCCGCATGCTTTGCGAGCATCCTGGCGACGTCGAGGGCGACGTTGCCGTTGCCGATCACGGCGACCTGGTGGGCGTCGAGCGGCCAGTCGCGCGGGGCGTCCGGGTGTCCGTCGAACCAGGAGACGAAGTCGGCGGCCCCGAAGCAGCCGGGCAGCTCGGTGCCGGGGATCGGCAGCTTCGCGTCGCGGATCGCCCCGGTCGCGAAGATGACTGCGTGGTAGTGGGCCCGCAGGTCGTCCAGGCCCAGATCGGTCCCGTAGCCGACGTTGCCGAGGAACCGGATGGTGCCGGCATCGAGCATCTCGTGCAGGCTTGTGACGATGCCCTTGATCCGCGGGTGGTCGGGGGCGACGCCGTATCGAATCAGGCCGTATGGAGCGGGGAGGGTGTCGAAGAGGTCGATGCCGATCGTGCCGCCGGCGTCGCGCACGGCCTTGCCGAGGATGTTGCCGGCGTAGATTCCCGCGGGACCGGCGCCGATGATGGCGACGCGGAGAGTATGGGGGGTCATGAAAAAGCCTTTCGGGATGGTTCTGGGATGAGCCGGCCGGAACGGGGTTCGTCGGACGCGAGCTGGTTGCTGTACCGGGGGTGGAGCGGGCTCAGGGTGACGACGTCCCCCACCACGACGACGGCGGGGGAGCGGACGCCGCGTTCGGCGGCGAGTCCGGCGATGGTTGCGAGACTTCCGAAGGTGACCCGCTGGTTCGAGCCGTAGCCGTCCTCGATGATGGCGACCGGGCAGTCTCCGCCGCGGGGTCCGTCCGCGAGCATCGCCGCGGAGGCGGCGAGGCCGGAGATGCCCATCAGGAGCAGGACGGTGTGGTCGCTGCCCCCTGGCAGGGACGGAAGCAGCTCGTGGCCCGTCACGACGGTGAACCCGTTCGCCACCCCGCGATGGGTGACCGGGATGCCGGCCGCAGCAGGCACCGAGATGGCGCTCGTGACGCCGGGGATGACCTCGACGGGGATACCGTTGCTGCGGCAGTACGCTGCTTCCTCGCCGCCGCGACCGAGCACGTACGGGTCGCCGCCCTTGAGGCGCACGACCCGGCGGCCGGCACGGGCGTGCTCGACGAGGAGTGCGTTGATCTCGTCCTGGGGCACAGGGTGGTGGCCGGGCAGCTTGCCGACGTCGATCACGAGAACGCCGGGATCGAGCTCGCCGAGCAGGGAGCGCGGGCCGAGCCGGTCGGCGATGACGACATCCGCTTCGTCGAGCAGCCGGCGGCCGAGCACGGTGATCAGGCCGGGATCGCCGGGTCCGCCACCGACCAGGTGCACGGTGCCGGGGCGCACGGTGTCGGGGCTCACCGGCCGGCCGTCAGGTAGAGGCCGCGGCGGCGGAGCAACCGGCGTTCTGCCGGGGCGAAGAGCACGAGCTCGACGAGGATGCCGACGAACAGGATCACCAGGATCGTCGCGAGCACCCCGGGCAGGTCGGCGAGCTCGCGGCTCTGCTGCAGCATCGAACCGAGGCCGAAACCGATCGAGCCGCCGACGGCGATGATCTCCGCTGCCATCAGGGACCGCCAGGAGAAGGCCCAGCCCTGCTTGAGGCCCGCGAGGTAGCCGGGCATCGCGGCGGGCAGCACGACGAGGGTGGCCATCTCGAAGCGGTTCGCGCCGAGCACGGTGCCCACGCGGCGCAGCTGCGGCGGGATCTGGTCGACGCCGGCGACCAGCCCGTTGGCGATCGAGGGGACGGCGCCCATCAGCACGACGAAGTACACGGTCGCATCGCTCAGGCCAAACCAGAGGATCGCAGCGGGCACCCAGGCGACGGAAGGAAGCACCTGCAGCCCGGAGAGTAGCGGTCCGAGCGCGCGGCGGAGCAGCCGCCACTCCGCAAGGAGAAGGCCGAGCGGGGTTCCGATCGCGACGGCGATCAGGAACCCGATCCCGCCGCGGGAGAGGCTCGTGACCACAGCCGTCTGCAGGTGACCGGTCGACCAGAGGTCGGTGATCGAGGTGAGCACGTCGAGTGGACCGGGAGTGAGGTCGGGGCGCGGCTTGGCGATCACGATATAGAACTGCCACGCCGCGATGAGGGCGAGCAGGAGCACGACCGGCGGCAGGACGCCGTCGGCGAACCGGCGCCACGGGCCCTTCTCGACGAGGGGGGACGTCTGCAGGGCGTCGAGCCCGGCTTCGAGCGTACGGAAGTCCGCCCGGGTGCTCACCGAGGAGCCGGACGCGGCGTCGGGCTCCAGGGAGCCGGGGGTGATGGTCTCGGAACGGGTCTCAGGCGGCATTACGGCGGATCTCCTCTCGGAGGTGGTTGGTGATCTCGATGGAGAGGCGGGAAACCTCCGGGGATTCGATCCGGCGCGGACCGTTGTCCTCGATGCGCCACTCGTTCCTGATCCGGCCGGGACGGCTCGACATCAGCAGCACCCGCTGCCCGAGCCGTGCGGCCTCGCGCACGTTGTGCGTGACGAACACGATCGTGCGGCCGGTTTCATGCCAGACCCGTTCGAGTTCCTCGTGGAGCAGATCGCGGGTGATCGCGTCGAGGGCGGCGAAGGGCTCGTCCATCAGCAGGACCTTGCGGTCCTGCGCGAGTGACCTGGCGAGGGCGACACGCTGCCGCATGCCCCCGGAGAGCTCGTGCGGGCGCTTGTTCGCGGCATCCGCGAGGTTGACCAGGTCGAGGAGCTCGAGTGCCTCGCCGCGACGCCGGCCGCGCGGGACCCCGCGCAGCTTGAGGGCGAGTTCCACGTTGCGGCTCGCGGTCAGCCAGGGGAACAGGGCCGACTCCTGGAACATGACGGCGCTCTTCCCGCTCGCGACCGTGACGGTGCCCTCCGACGGGTGTTCGAGGCCGGCGATGATGTTGAGCAGGGTCGACTTGCCGCATCCGGATGCGCCGAGCAGGCAGACGAATTCGCCCGGCTTGATCGTGAGGTTGATGTTGTCGAGCACCACGGGTCCGGCCTTGCCGAACCGCTTGGACAGTCCCTCGACCCGGATCGCGGTCTCGACGTCCGCTGCGACGACCGCGGCAGGCGCGGTGTTTGTGCTGACGCTGATGCCCTGCGGCCGGTTCCCTGAACCGTCGGTGCGGTCGCGCTCTGTCACGGACACGGCGCTCACCGTGCTCCAGAGCCGGTGACGATCCCTGCGGCGAGGGTGGCACCGTCCTGCGCGTTGATCACGAGGAACGCGCCGGAACGGCGGTTCTCGGTGAAGGTCTCGATCGGCAGCGGAGCCGCGAGGCGCAGGCCGACCTCGCCGATGTCGTTGACCTCGAGGCTGCCGGCCGGTTCGAGTTCGAGCGTGTCGAGGTTGAGGCGCCCGGTGACGGCGGCTACGAGGGCCTGGACGGTGTTCGTGCCGAACTTGACCAGGGTGCGGTCGCCCGGCCTGAGTGCCCGCGGGTCCAGCCAGAACAACGCGGCGGTGAGTTCCCTGGTCGATTCGGGCAGGGTGCCCGCTGCGCCGATGACCGCACCGCGGGCGATGTCGAGGTCGTCGGAGAGGCGCACGGCGATCGACATCGGTGCGAACGCCTCGGTGAGTTCGATGCCGGCGAAGTCGATGCCGGTCACGACGGTCGTCGCCCCGCCCGGGGCGACGCTCACGCTGTCGCCGACCCGGACGGTGCCCGAAGCGACCTGCCCGGCGTACGCCCGGTAGTCGCGGAAGGAGTCCGCATCCTCCGGTGCGACGGCGACGGCGCCCTGGGGCCGGAGCACGAGTTGAACGGGCAGCCGGAACGCCTCGATCGCGGTCTCGACCTCGTCGACGACCGGGAGGCTCTCGAGCAGTTCGAGCAGGCTCGGCCCGTCGTACCAGGGGGTCCGTGGCGAACGGTCGACGACGTTGTCTCCGACGAGCGCAGAGACGGGCAGCACGTGCACGGCACCGAGGCCGAGATCGGCCGTGACGGCGCGCACCGATGCTGCGACCGCTGCGAACGCGGACTCGTCGTAGTCGAGGAGGTCGATCTTGTTGACCGCGATGATCACATGCGGCACGCGCAGCAGGGACACCACGGAGAGGTGCCGCCTGGTCTGCTCGAGCACGCCCTTGCGCGCGTCGATGAGCATGATCACGGCGTCGGCCGTCGTAGCGCCGGTGACCATGTTGCGGGTGTACTGCACGTGCCCGGGGCAGTCGGCGAGTATGAAGGAGCGGCGCGCTGTCGCGAAGTAGCGGTACGCGACGTCGATCGTGATGCCCTGCTCGCGTTCGGCGCGGAGGCCGTCGGTGAGCAGCGCGAAGTCGATGCCGCCGTCGTCGCCGCCGAAGCCGCGCTCCGTGGACGTTCGGGTGACGGACTCGAGCTGGTCGGCGAGGATCGCCTTCGAGTCGTGCAGGAGACGCCCGACGAGGGTCGACTTGCCGTCGTCGACGGAGCCGGCGGTCGCGAACCGGAACAGGGTTCCCGGGGCGTCTGCGCCGTCGTGGGTGCCGGCATCCGCCGGGCTGAGGAGTGCCTGAGTCATCAGAAGTACCCGTCCTTCTTGCGGTCTTCCATGGCCGCTTCGGAGATGCGGTCGTCGGCGCGCGTCGCGCCGCGTTCGGTGATGGTGGAGAGGGCGACCTCGCGCACGACGGCGGCGACGGATGCGGCGTCCGATTCGACGGCGCCGGTGCAGCTCATGTCGCCGACCGTGCGGTAGCGGACGGTGCGGGTCTCGACTGCTTCGCCCGGGCGCGGCTCTGAGACGGGGCCGATCGCCCGCCACATGCCGTCGCGGCGGAAGACCTCGCGCTCGTGGGCGTAGTACAGCGGCGGCAGTTCGATGCCCTCGCGTTCGATGTAGCGCCAGACGTTGTACTCCGTCCAGTTGCTGATCGGGAACGCGCGCACGTGCTGGCCGACCGTGTGACGGCCGTTGTAGAGGTTCCAGAGTTCGGGGCGCTGGTTGCGGGGATCCCACTGGCCGAATTCGTCGCGGAGCGAGAGGATGCGCTCCTTCGCGCGGGCCTTGTCCTCGTCGCGGCGGGCGCCGCCGAAGACCGCGTCGTGGCGGCCTGCGGCGATCCCGTCGAGGAGCGGGAGCGTCTGAAGCGGGTTGCGGGTGCCGTCGGCGCGCTCCTGCAGGCGGCCGTCGTCGATGTAGTCCTGGACCTTCGCGACGGTGAGGCGGAGGCCGAGGCGCGCGACCGTCGCGTCCCGGAACGCGAGGACCTCTGGGAAGTTGTGGCCGGTGTCCACGTGCAACAGCCCGAACGGCACCTTGCCGGGCCAGAAGGCCTTCGCGGCGAGGTGCAGCACGACGACGGAGTCCTTGCCGCCGGAGAACAGCAGGACGGGACGTTCGAATTCTGCGACGACCTCACGGATGATGTGGATCGCCTCGCTCTCGAGCACGTCGAGCTGGGAAAGCCGGTGGCTCCCGGCCGCCTGCACGGGCGGCGCGGATGTCATGGCGGTCGTGGTGGTCGTGGTGGTCGTGGCTGTCGTGACGGCGTTCACTCGTGGAGCCCGCATTCTGTCTTGGCCAGGTTCGCCCAGCGTCCGGATCGGGGATCGTCGCCAGCGGCGACGGGCTTCGTGCACGGCGCGCAGCCGATGGAGGGGTACCCCTGCTCGAGCAGCGGGTTCACCGGAACCTGGTGGTAGCCGGCGTAGTCGAGGATGTCGTCGAAGCTCCACGCCGCGAGCGGGTTGACCTTGACGAGGCCGTTGCGCTCGTCCCAGGTCACGAGCGGGGTGTTCGCCCGGGTCGGTGCCTCGTCGCGTCGCACGCCGGTGAACCAGAGTTCGTAGCCCGTGAGCGAGCGCTGCAGGGGTTCGACCTTGCGCATCGCGCAGCAGAGGTTCGGGTCGCGGCTGAAGAGTTCCGCGCCGTGCTCGGCGTCCTGTTCCGGGACGGTCTTCGCGGGGAGCACGTCGACGATCCGCACCGGGAGAAGCCGGGCGACGGTGTCGCGGGTCTCGTAGGTCTCGGCGAAGTGGTACCCGGTGTCGAGGAAGAGCACGTCCACGCCGGGCAGCTGCGCGGCGACGACGTGCGGGAGGACGGCGTCGGCCATCGAGCACGCGACGGCGACGTGGGCGACGGGGAAGTTCGCCGCGACCCAGGCGACGACCTCGGCGTAGCCGGCCTCGCCGAGCTCAGCGGCTCCGCGGGCGGCGAGCGCCTTGAGTTCCTCGGCGCTCCGCCGGGGAGCGACGGCCGTCGTGGTGACGGTCGTGGGTCCGGTTCCGGTTCCGGTTGTGGTGTCGCTCATTGCAGGGCCTCCTCGTCGGCTCGGTGCGCCCAGACGGCGAAGGTCTCTGTCTCGCCGCGGTCGGCGAGGAAGCGGAGCACAATGCGTTCGACGTAGTCGGCGATGTCGTCAGCGGTCACCTTGAGGCCGCGGACGGTTCGGCCGAGACCGGCCTCTTCGCGGTCCTGCGAGGCGAGGCCGCCGCCGAGGTGCACCTGGAAGCCGGGGACCTGACCGCCGTTCCCGTCGGGGAGGAGCTGGCCCTTGAGCCCGATGTCCGCCGTCTGGATACGGGCGCAGGAGTTCGGGCAGCCGTTGACGTGCAGGCTGATCGGCTGGGGGACGTCGATGGACGCGAGCCGCTTCTCGAGCTCGAGCACGGCATCCGTCGCAGACTTCTTGGTCTCGACGATCGCGAGCTTGCAATACTCGATGCCCGTGCAGGCGATCGTCGACCGGCGGAACAGGCTCGGGCGCGCGGCGAGGCCGATCTCGTCGAGGGCCACGATCAGGGATTCGACGTTCTCCTCCGGGATGTCGAGGAGCACGAGCTTCTGGTGCGGGGTCGTGCGCAACCGGGTCGAGCCGTTCGCCTCGAGCAGGTCGGCGAGGCTGAGCAGGGTCGGGCCGGAGACGCGGCCGACGAACGGGGTGACACCGATGTAGTAGCGGCCGTCGGTCTGCTTGTGCACGCCGACGTGGTCGCCTGCGCGGGTGGGCGGCGGGGCGGCCGGGCCGTCGGGCAGCGATGAATCGAGGAACTCGTCTTCGAGGATCTGCCGGAACTTCTCGGGTCCCCAGTCGGCGAGCAGGAACTTGAGGCGGGCTTTGTTGCGCAGGCGCCGGTAGCCGTAATCGCGGAACAGGCTCGCGACGCCGTGCCAGACCTCGGCGACCCGGTCGGGAGTGATGAAGACGCCGAGCCGTTCGGCGAGGCGTGGGGCGGTGGAAAGGCCGCCGCCGACCCAGAGATCGAAGCCGACGCCGAGTTCGGGGTGCTCGACCGCGACGTAGGAGATGTCGTTGATCTCGTGCACGACGTCCTGGCTGGGACTTCCGGTGATGGCCGTCTTGAACTTCCGCGGCAGGTTCGCGAGGCTCTCGTCGCCGATGTAGCGTGCGGTGATGTCGGTGATCAGCCCGCTCGGGTCGATCAGTTCGTCCGCGGCGATGCCGGCGACGGGGGAGCCGAGGATGACGCGGGGTACGTCGCCGCAGGCCTCCGTGGTCTGCAGCCCGACCGCTTCGAGGCGGGTCCAGATCTCGGGGACGTCCTCGATCCGGATCCAGTGCAGCTGGATGTTCTGCCGGTCGGTGAGGTCGGCGGAGTCGCGGCCGAATTCATGGGAGATCTCGCCGATGACCCGGAGCTGGGTGGTCGTGAGCTGGCCGCCGTCGATGCGCACCCGCAACATGAAGTACTTGTCTTCGAGCTCGTGCGGCTCGAGGGTCGCGGTCTTGCCGCCGTCGATACCGGGCTTCCGCTGCGTGTAGAGGCCCCACCAGCGCATCCGGCCGTGCAGGTCGGTCCCCTCGATCGAATCGAAACCCTGCTTCGAGTAGATGTTCTCGACTCGCTCGCGGACGCTCAGGCCGCCGTCCTCCTGCTTCCAGGCTTCGTTGCCGTTGAGGGGGGCGGTTCCGTCCACCTTCCACTGGCCGTTGGGACGGCCGGCCTGGCGGTGGGGCCTGGCCGGCGTGGCCGCTTCGGTCTGGTTCGGTGACACGGGATCCTCCTTCGGCGCCGGCACAGCGCGAGCCATAGAGCAGCGTGAGCCGGGGTGCGTTGAAAGAATCTATCGAGAATGAGGTGGAATCACTCGTGTGCGTCGTAACGACCAGTCATGCACCGTAGCAGAGCGTCACACGGATGCGTCGGGCGGCATCCGCTTCTATAGTGTCGGTCGTTGCCGTAACGGCCCCTGTCCTGTTCTGGTCCCTGTCCGCTGTCGGAGGGTGGGCATAGTCTCGCCCCATGACCCAGGTGATCTACAACACGGCGACCTCGTTCACCGGCTTCATCGCGGACGAGTCGAATTCGCTGAGCTGGCTCTTCGCCGTCGACACGGCGGGACTCGAAGACCAGGACCTCTTTCTCGCCGGCATCGGCGTTGTCGTGGAGGGCTCCACGACATACGAGTGGGTGCTGCGTGAGGAGGAGCTGCTCGCCAATCCGCACAAGTGGCGGGAGTTCTACGGCGACCGTCCCACGTTCGTCTTCACCTCGCGCGACCTGCCAACGCCGGACGGGGCAGACGTGCGTTTTGTGCGCGGGAACGTCGCTGCGGCACTGCCGGCGATTCTCGCCGCTGCGGGGGAGAAAGACGTGTGGGTGGTCGGTGGGGGCGACCTGGCCGGCCAGTTCCTCGATGCCGACGCCCTCGACACGATCATGCTCTCGGTGGCGCCGGTCGCCCTGCCCGGTGGGGCACCGCTGCTGCCCAGGAGGGTGGAGTCCGACCGCCTCGAGCTCGTGAGTGCGACGGCCCAGGGCCAGTTCGCGATCGTCACCTATCGCGTGCGCCGTTAGCCGCGTCTCGCCGGCGCCGCCACTGTTCCGTGCCGCCGACCGCCGCGTCTGTCTTCGCAGGCCGCACCCTAAGCGGCGGGCGCGGGCTGCGAAAACGGGCGCGGTTCCATCTCCCGGAAGACCGGGATGCCGAGCGGCAGGAGGGTGACGACCACATAGAGCACGCCGATGATGAAGAAGGAGGCCTGCAGACCGACGGTGTCGGCGCCGATTCCGCCGAGCAGGGCCCCTGCAGGTACGCCGGCCCAGGCCCCGGCGTTGATCAGCCCGAACACCCGTGCGCGCATGCCCTCGGGCACTCGTTCCAACTCGACCGTGCCGAGAATCGGGTTGACGGCACCCGCGGCGACGCCGGAGAGGGCTGTCGCCGCGATCAGCCACGGGAAGGGGAGTCCGGCCGCGAACGCGAAGAGAGACGGACCTCCGGCGAGGGCGAAGCAAACCGAGAACGTGACCCGTCGCGGCAGCCGGTGCGCGAAGAACCCGAAGACGACGGTTCCGAGCAGCGCGCCTCCGCCCATCACGGCCACGAGTACCCCGAATGCCGCGGCGCCGCCCAACGAATCGTGGGCGTAGAGCGGAAGCAGGGAGGAGCCGCGGGCGGCGTCGAACACGTTGGTGACGAGAACCAGGAGCACGACCGCACGCAGGAGCGGATCGCGCGTGACGAACCGGAAACCCCCAGCGAGTGCCGACCAGTAGCCATCGTTTGCCGGGAGCTCGGCCGCGGCGGGCATCCGCTCGCCGGTGAGGGGACGCGCGACGAACAGCCAGGTGATGATCGCCGAGAGCGCGAAGGTGCCCGCGTTGACGAAGAGGGCGTTCAGGGGGCCGATGCCGGCGATCAGGATGCCGCCGAGCGGGGCGCCGAGGAGGCGGGCGAGGCGTTCGGCTCCGTCGAGGAACCCGACGGAGCGTTCGAGACGGACGTGCGCCTCGGCAGAGAACGCGGGCAGCATGACCCGCCGCGCGGTCTGGCCGGGGGTGTCGAGGAGGCCGCTCAGGAAGACCAGGGCGAGCAGGCCCCAGAACGGGAGTCCGATCGTGAGCGCGAGGACGGGGATGGCGAGAACGGTCACCCCGCTGATCAGGTCGGCGAGGATGCTGGCGCGCCGGTAGCCGATCCGGTCGACGACGACCCCGCCGAGGGGGCCGCCGATGATGACCGGCGCCGTCGCGAAGAATGCCGCGGTGCCGACCTCGATCCCCGTTCCGCCCGTCGCGAGCACATAGAACGGAACCGCAAAGAGAGTGACGACGTTCCCGGTCTGAGACACGACGTGCGCCGCGAGCAGTGCGGTGAGAGACCGCAGCGCGCGGGTGGTCGCGACGGTCTTCGTCACGGGGTTCGGTAGGCCTGGTACACCAGGCTGACCCGCTCGGAGCCGTCCGCTTCGGTGTGGGCGGCGCTGAGTGCCAGGAACTTCTCGGTGATGACCTCGAGATCCTTCCGCAGCTCCGCGAGCTCGGCGACCGTGAGGCGCAGCCCTCGGTCGGAACTGGGGGCTGCACGCACCCAGTCCACGGGAAGAGCGGGCACGTTGTCGAGGTAGTGCGTGAAGTTGGCGGCGTAGATCTGCACGATCGCGCGCTGGAGAGCGGTCGATGCTGCCAGTGCCGCGGGGTCGCCGAGCAGGTCCGCCGGCTCCCAGGATGTGAGCGCGTGGCTCGACCGCCACCAGCGTTCGCGGCGATCGGTGCCAACGTCCGCGGCCTCCTGGATCAAACCGATGGACGCGAGTTTGGCCAGGTGGTAGCTCACAGTGCCCGGGGCCTCGTCGACGATGTCGCCGAGCAGGGCGGCGGTCTGGGGGCCGAGCTCGCGCAGGAGGCCGAGCAGACGCAGCCGGGTCGGGTGAGCCAGGACGCGCATGGATGCTGCGCTCGTGAGGTGTGCGGTACCACCGGTTTCAGGAGACATGCCGCCACGCTATCTCCACAACAACTATTGCGCAATAACTGTTGTGTTATTTGTTGGGGACGGGGAGTCGTGCCTGAGGTGCAGACGGTCAGTCGGCGGAGGCGGAGGCGGAGGCGGCGGTGAGTGCGGTGCGATAGCGGTCGGTGACGACGGCGACGAGAAGCGGGCTCGCCGGCTCGGTGGGGAGGAGCAGGGGCGCCGTGACGGCATCCGCTCCTGCCTTCTCGACCAGCCGTTGGAAGAAGCCAGGGGCCAGCAGATAACTGCTCACCACGACCCGACGGCCGGGCCGCAGGATCCGCTCGATCGTGATGGCGCACGCGAGGCGTGGGCGCGCGGCGGACAGGAAACCGAGGGCGACATGGCGTCCGGCGGCGAGGGACAGCCGCTCGGCGACGACGCGGCACGCGGCGACTGCGCGGGCGTCGCTCGAGCCCGCGACCGCGAGCACGAGCGAGTCGTCGGCGTGGAGTGCGACCTCGTCGAGTCGTTCGCGGAGGAGCTTGATGAGGCGGTCGTCGGGTCCGAGCGCCTCGGTCAGGATGACCGAACGCGCGGAGGCCTCGGTTTCGCCGGTCACGGCATCAGTGAGATCGACGTAGACGTGGTATCCGGCGGACAGCAGCAACGGGACCACGACGGCCGGCACGCCGGCCGGGAGCGTCGCCAGCGTCGAGGGTGCGTCAGGCTGCTGGACGTCGACATAGCCGAGGGCGGTGAGGAGCTCGGGTTCCGCCAGGGTCACGGCAGCCATGAGCCCGGCGACGGCCGCCTGCCCGGCCGCGGACGAGGTGCCGTGGGCGATGCCGACGAGGGCGGGAGTGGTTGAGGCCGTCACCCCTCTATTCTGCACGCGCAGGCCGTTCGCGTGGCGACCGGTTGCCCGGTTCGGTTCGCTGCTTCCCTGTCCCGCCCGGTCGTGCTCGTCAGTCCGTGTCCGTGGTCGCGGCGGCCCCGGGCCCGAGGGGCCGGTTGCCGACGAAGATCCCGCCGGGATCGAGCCTGCGCTTGACGTTCGCGAGGCGCTCGAGCGATTCAGGAGGGAAACTGAAGGTCAGATCCTGGCCGGCGGTGAGGAAGGTCGGGAGGGTCAGGCCGAGGGTGCTCCCCTCGAGCGCCCGGCGGAGCGGACCGAACACGGCCTCCGGGTCGGCGGGCCGCTGTTCCGTGAGGAACGAACCGGCGAAGGCCAGGAAACGTGCGTCGAGACGGCCGGCGACCGCCGCCGCATCCGCCCCCTGCTCGGCAATGGCACCGCCGAGGGCACGCAGGCCGAGAACGGTCAGGCCCGCAGGAGTGGCCTCCTGGAAGGCCCGCGCGAGGGCGCCGAGGCCCGCTTCGTCTCCACCGGCGAAGGACGTGATCGCGGCCGTCCACTCGATTGTGGCGGCCGGTTCGGTCGGTTCGGCCGCGACCTCGGCGAGGTGCCCGATCGTGAACGGCCGGGTCTCGTCGGCGAGCACCGGTGCGCTTGCGAGCAGCGGTGCGAGGAGGGGCGCGGCGTCCTCAGCGGTTCCGACGAAGACCACCTCGGCGCTCGCGATCGTCTGGCCGCGGAGCGGCGCGGGCACCTGTTCGATGTCGGGCAGATTGGTCAGGCCGAAGAAGATACTCAACTCGGGCGGGGCATCCGCCATGATCGCCGCAACGCTACCGAAGACGGTCCCTGCGGCGGACGCGGGGAAGACGATCGTTCCGCCGAAGAGGTCGGGAGCCGCATACAGGTCGATCTCGAGCGTGGTCACGATGCCGAACAGCCCGCCGCCGCCGCGCAGCGCCCACAGCAGTTCCGGATCGCTGTCCGCGGTGACCCGGCGCGGCTCGCCCCCTGCGTCGACGAGTTCGACCGCACGGATGCTGCGGGCCGCGATCCCGCGCCAGCGGCTGAACCAGGAGTGACCGCCCCCGAGGACGTGACCTGCGACGCTCACATCGGGATTGGACCCGGCGAGCGCCACGAGCCCGGAACCATCGAGGCGGCTCAGCAGGGCACCCCAGGACACGCCGGAGCCGACCCTGGCCACGCGTCGTTTCTGATCGATCACGATCTCGTCGAACGCGCTCGTGCGGACGAGGATGCATCCGGCGAGGTCGCCGCTCGGGCCGTGTCCGCGCGGCTGCACCACCACCCGGTGCCCGTCGGCGCGGGCGGCGGCGAGGATCCGCCGCAGGTCCTCCGGCCCGGCCGGGTACGCGACGGCGACCGGCCGTTGGTCGATCGCGAGGTTCCAGGGGGCGCGGGCACTGTCCCAGTCATCGTCGTATGCACGGACGAGCCTGCCGTCCATGGTCTCCGCGAGGTCGGTGAGCGCGCGGTCGGACGGAGATTCAGGTGTCATCATTCCTCCACAACGAGTCGGAAACGCGTACACGGCCGAGTCTCGGCCTATCCCGCCTCGCAGCCAACCCCGCGACTGAAACCGCGGCCGACCCGGTGTCGATGGCACGCTCGCGCCCGGAGGCAGGGTCCCGCGCTTAGGGTAGAGACATGGCAGAACGCACCCCGTGGTCACTCTCCGGCGCATTGCGCGGCATGTTCGCGAAGAAGACGATCGACGCCGACACCTGGGACGACCTCGAGGACGCACTCATCCAGGCCGACTTCGGCCCCCAGATCACCGAGGACATCGTCGCTGACCTGCGCGCCAAGGTCGCCAGGTACCACACGACAGACCCGGCCGACCTGCAGCGGATGCTGCGCGAAGGCCTCGAGGAACGCCTCTCCCGGCTCGACTCGACCCTCAACCTCAGCGCGCGCCCCGCCGTCGTGCTCGTCGTCGGCGTGAACGGCGTCGGGAAGACCACCACGATCGGCAAGTTCGCCAAGTTCCTGCGCGTCTATGACCGCAGCGTGCTGATCGGGGCTGCGGACACGTTCCGGGCCGCCGCTGTCGAGCAGCTCGCCACCTGGGCCGAACGCGCGGGCGCCGAGATCGTGAAGCCGCAGGCCCAGGGCCAGGACCCGGCATCCGTCGCCTTTCAGACCGTCGAGCGCGCGATCGCGACCGGCACCGAGATCGTGATCATCGACACAGCCGGCCGCCTGCAGACCAAGGGCGGCCTGATGGACGAGCTGACCAAGATCCGTCGCGTCATCGAGAAGCAGACGCCGATCGCCGAGGTGCTGCTCGTGCTCGATGCGACCACCGGCCAGAACGGACTGGCCCAGGCCGAGGCCTTCATCGAGCACGCCGGGGTCACCGGGCTTGTGCTCACGAAGCTCGACGGGTCCGCCAAGGGCGGATTCGTGCTCGCAGTGCAGGAGAAGACCGGTATTCCGATCAAGCTCGTCGGCCAGGGCGAGGGCATCAACGACCTCACCGGATTCACCCCGCACGTCTTCGCGCAAAAACTCGTCGGATAGGACGACCATGACCATCGAACACGATTTCTTCGGAATCCTCGGCAGCGACGACGAAGGCGAGATCTACTGGTCGGATTCGGCGGAACTGGGCGACCAGGACATCGAGATCGACCTCAGCTCGCCCGATGAATCCTCGGTTTCCGTCGAGGCGCTCGACATCGCGGCGTTCATGATCAATTCCCTCGAAGACCTCGACTCGCAGGCCCGCGAATCGCTCGTCGCCGAGCTCAGCGCCGAGGGGTCCGTCACCGCGCTCTACATCAACCAGTGCCTCGAGGAACTCGATGAGGAGGTCATCGACGACGCCCTGATCTGGGACTCCGGCGACAAGCAGATCGACTTCCTCCGCTCCATCCAGCTGCAGCGGATCGGCTTCCACCCGCACCACATCAAGAACGACGAGCACTTCGCGGTGCTCGACTATTCGATCAGCCCCACCGAGACCGACGCCCTGATCGTCGTGACGCTCGACGTGCACGGCGACACGATCGTGATCTCGCTCGACAGCTGAGGATTCGAGACCGGGCAACACCGGTTAAAGTAGAACCACAATGGCTACTTTTGGAAACCTCTCAGATCGCCTGGCCGAGACGTTCAAGAATCTCCGCACCAAGGGCAAGCTCAGTGCGGCGGATGTCGACGGCACCGTGCGCGAGATCCGTCGCGCCCTCCTCGACGCCGACGTCGCCCTCGACGTCGTCAAGGACTTCACCGCGCAGGTGCGCGAGCGCGCCTTCGGCGACGAGGTCAGCAAGGCGCTCAACCCGGCCCAGCAGGTCGTGCAGATCGTCAACGAGGAACTCATCCGCATCCTCGGCGGCCAGCAGCGCCGTCTCGAGTTCGCGAAGAAGCCGCCGACCATCATCATGCTCGCCGGCCTTCAGGGCGCGGGCAAGACCACCCTCGCCGGCAAGCTGGCGAAGTGGCTCGCCAAGGACGGGCACACCCCGATCCTCGTCGCCGCCGACCTCCAGCGTCCGAATGCCGTCACCCAGCTCCAGGTCGTGGGGCAGCAGGCCGGCGTGCCCGTGTATGCACCGGAACCGGGCAATGGCGTCGGCAATCCCGTCACGGTCGCCCGCGACGGCGTGAAGTTCGCCCAGCAGAAGCTCCACGACGTGGTCATCGTCGACACGGCCGGCCGCCTCGGCGTCGACGCCGAGATGATGAAGCAGGCCGCAGACATCCGCCGGGCCATCGACCCCGACGAGGTCCTCTTCGTGATCGACGCGATGATCGGCCAGGACGCCGTCGCGACCGCGAAGGCGTTCCAGGACGGCGTCGACTTCACCGGCGTCGTGCTGACCAAGCTCGATGGTGACGCCCGCGGTGGAGCAGCCCTCTCGGTCGCCTCGATGACGGGACGCCCGATCATGTTCGCGTCGACGGGTGAGAGCCTCGACGACTTCGAGCCCTTCCACCCCGACCGGATGGCGAGCCGGATCCTCGACCTCGGTGACATCCTCACCCTGATCGAACAGGCCCAGGGCGCCTTCGACGAGGACGAGGCGCGCAAGCTCGCCGAGAAGTTCCAGACCGACACCTTCACCCTCGACGACTTCCTCGGCCAGATGCAGCAGCTGCGCAACATGGGCTCGATCAAGAAGATGATGAGCATGCTCCCGGGCGCCGGGGCCATGAAGCAGCAGCTCGAGAATTTCGACGAGCGCGAGATCGTGCGCACAGAGGCCATCATCCAGTCGATGACCAAGGCCGAGCGCACCACCCCGAAACTCCTGAACGGATCACGCAGGCTGCGCATCGCGCGGGGCTCCGGCTCGAGCGTGACCGAGGTGAACCAGCTCGTGCAGCGCTTCGAGCAGGCCGCGAAGATGATGAAGACCGTCGCCCGAGGTGGAATGCCGAACATCCCCGGCATGGGGCCGATGCCCGGCCTCGGCGGTGGGCGCGGCAAGCCCCAGCAGGCGAAGAAGAAGGGCTCGAAGTCGGGCAACCCGGCCAAGCGTGCCGCGGAGAACCTCGCGATCGCGTCCGGTGAGAAGCCGGCGGGCGCCGGCGCTGAGGCACCGACCGGCGGCGGCACCGGTTTCGGCCTCGGCGGCCGCAAGCCGGCAGTCGCCGGCAAGCCCGGCGGTCCCACCGACGAGGAGATGGCCGCCCTGCAGAAGATGCTCGGCCGCTAACCGTACCGCTCCCTGTACCTTTCCGGTCGAGAGTGACCGCTCAGCGGGTAACTCTCGACCGGACAGGTATGCCTCGGGCGTTTAGGCTGGGCGCATGACACTCACGAAGCCCGGTCCCGTCCGCATCGGCGCGCAGGTGGCGCCCCAGCATGCCGAGTACACGAAGATCCGCGACACCGTCGCAGAGGTCGAAGCACTCGGCACCGATGTCGCCTTCAACTGGGACCACTTCTTCCCGCTTTCCGGTGACCCGGACGGGCTGCACTTCGAATCCTGGACGATCCTCGCCGCGTGGGCTGAGCAGACCTCCCGGATCGAGATCGGCGCCCTCGTCAACTGCAACAGCTACCGCAACCCCGACCTGCAGGCCGACATGGCCCGCACGATCGACCACATCAGCGGCGGCCGCTTCATCTTCGGCACCGGCTCCGGCTGGTTCGAGCGCGACTACGACGAGTACGGCTACGAGTTCGGCACCGTCGGCAGCCGGCTCGACGCCCTCGCGGAGAACCTCCCACGCATCGAGGCGCGCTGGGGCAAGCTCAACCCGCCGCCCACCCGGAAGATCCCGGTGCTGATCGGCGGAGGTGGGGAGAAGAAGACCCTGCGCATCGTCGCCAAGCACGCCGACATCTGGCATTCCTTCTCGAGCCCCGAGGTACTCGAGCACAAGCTCGGCGTCCTCGCAGACTGGTGCGCGACGGTCGGGCGCGACCCGGCCGAGATCGAGGTGTCCACGGAGCTGCGCGGCCGCACGGTCGACGAGGCAGACGAGCTCTATGCGCTCGGGGCCCGCCTGTTCACGATCGGGCTCTCCGGCCCGGCGTATGATCTCGCCCCACTGACCGACTGGCTGGCCTGGCGCGACGCCAAGAACGCCGCCTAAACGGGCAGCGTGCCGCCGCGGAGTTCCGCGCTGAGCGCGGCCACGACGGCGGGCAGGCTGCCGCCGTTCGCCGCGGCGACGCGCAGCTGGCGCTGGTAGCTCGCGCCGGCATCCAGGATGCCGTTCAGCTGCAGCAGTTCGGTGAGGCAACCGAGGCGTTCCGCGGTGGGGGAGAGCACGCCGATCAGCCGGCGCACGTCGTCGGTCACGAGTCGTTCGGCGCCGCTCGAGTCGAGGATGATCTCCGCATCGAGCCCATATCGCGACGCACGCCACTTGTTCTCGCGCACGAACCACGGCTGCATGCTCGGGACCGGGCGTCCGGCGTCGAGCTCGGTGGACATCCACTCGACGAGGCACTGGATGAGCGCGGCGATCGCCCCGAGTTCGGTGGCCGTCGACACGCCGTCGCAGGCGCGAATCTCGATGGTGCCCCAGCGGGCAGAGGGGCGGATGTCCCAGCGCACCTCGGTCATGTCGT
Organism: Cryobacterium sp. RTC2.1; assembly: GCF_035018685.1. Lineage (NCBI taxonomy): Bacteria > Bacillati > Actinomycetota > Actinomycetes > Micrococcales > Microbacteriaceae > Cryobacterium > Cryobacterium sp. RTC2.1. The sequence goes on along the minus strand of NZ_JASJXJ010000013.1, from coordinate 17,337 downwards.
CGATGATCCCGGTTCGGGTCATGTCCTCGACATACCGTTCCCAGCTCGCCCAGTCCTCGAGGATCCAGGGCAGCCCCGCCGTCGGCAGCTGCTGGAACATCTGCGCGCGATTCGACGCATAACCGGTCTCGACGCCCGCCCAGAACGGACTGGACGCCGAGAGCGCCTGCAGGTGCGGGAGATAGCCGAGCAGGCCGTTCAGGATCGGGATGACCTTGTCGCGGTCCTCGATGCCGACGTGCACGTGGATGCCCCAGATCATCATGTTCCGGCCCCACCACTGGGTGCGGTCGATGAGCTTGTGGTACCGCTCCTTGTCCGTGACCTCCTGGTCGAACCACTGGCCGAACGGATGCGAGCCGCTGCAGATGAGGTCGACGCCCCGTGGGTCCGTGATCGCCCTGACCTCGTCGACCTGGCCGTAGACATCCGCAACGGCGCCCGCCACGGTCGTGTGAACACCGGAGACGAGCTCGACGGTGTTGAGCAGCAGCTCTCCGGTGATGTGCGGGTGCGGCGACCCGTCGGGGCCGCGCAGGGCATCGAGCACCTCGTCGGCGATGCAGACGAGGTCACCGGTCGACCGGTCGACGAGCGCGATCTCCCATTCGATGCCGATCGTCGATCGCGCTGATCGGGCGAATTCGATTCCCACGTGCGGTCCTTTGGTCGCGTGGCACCCGGCTGGGTGCTGGTCACAATCCTGACACCGATTGCAGGCGGCCTCCCGCACGAACGCGGAATCCGCTTTCGGCGGACACCCGGTGCCCGGTCGATTATCACATTGGGGCCGACATCTGACAGAATGATTAGTCGAGTTCTCCTGCGCCCGACCCTCTACTCTGACGCAGGAAAAAACCATCTTGAGCTTGTGCCGAGTGTGCCCCCACGCTCACGGCCCTCAGTTCGCCAAAAATCAAATACACAGGAGAATTGTGGCTGTCAAAATCCGTCTGAAGCGCATGGGCAAGATTCGTGCGCCGTACTACCGCATCGTTGTGGCCGACTCGCGCACCAAGCGCGACGGTCGCGTCATTGAAGAAATCGGCATCTACCACCCCACGCAGGAGCCCTCGGTCATCGAGATCAAGTCCGAGCGTGCACTGTACTGGCTCGGCGTTGGCGCCCTGCCCACCGAGCAGGTTGAGGCTCTCCTCAAGCTGACCGGCGACTGGGGCAAGTTCAAGGGTGACAAGAACGCCGTCAGCACCGTCAAGATCAAAGAGGCCAAGGTCGCTTTCGTCGCCGACGAGAAGAAGAAGCCGGTTCTCAAGCCCAAGGCTGAGAAGCCCGTTGTCAAGGAAGAGGCGCCCGTCGCCGAAGCCGCTGACGCAACAGAAGAGGACAAGGCGTAATTTTGCTCGCACCCGCGCTTGAGCACCTCGTCAAGGGAATCGTTGACCACCCGGACGATGTGCACGTTGCTGCCCAGAACTCACCGCGTGGCGAGGTGCTCGAGGTTCGCGTGAACCCCGAGGACCTCGGCCGCGTCATCGGTCGTTCCGGGCGGACCGCAAAGGCCCTGCGCACCCTTGTGGCTGCCCTGGCCGATGGCAAGCGCGTGCGGGTCGACGTCGTCGACACCGATTTCTGAGCCGGCGGTGAGCCTCGTGAACGACACTCTGGTACCCAGAGCCCAGTCGCCCCGAGCCCAGCTGCGGGTTGGTCGCCTGACCAAGGCCCATGGCCTCAAGGGCGCCATCAAGCTCGAACTGTTCACGGATGACCCGGGGCGACGTTTCGTCCCGGGCGCCGTGTTCACGCTTCAGGTTCCAACCGGGTCCCCGTGGCACGGTAAGAAGATCGAGCTCGTCGAGCTCCGCTGGTACAACCAGCACGCCGTCGGCTTCTTCAAGGATGTCCCCGACCGGGAAGCGGCTGAGGCACTCGCCAAGGCCATCCTGTGGATCGACCAGGACGACGACGAAGAATCCGACGAAGAAGACGCCTGGTACGACCACCAGCTCGTCGGCCTCAAGGTCGTGCGTGACGGGGTGCAGATCGGTACCATCGGCCGTCTCGAACACCTTCCGGCCCAGGATCTCCTGATCGTCAAGACCGCGACCGGTGACGTCATGGTGCCCTTCGTGAAGGCAATCGTTCCCTCCGTCGACATCGCGACGGGTATCGTCACGATCACCCCTCCGCCCGGACTGCTCGAAGAGCTCCCCGAGGAGCCGGACGACGAGCCCGAAGCCCCGCTCGAAGCGGATGGCGCACCGCACGAACCCGACGCCGGTGCCGAGCCGGACGCCGAGCACACACCAGACCAGAACGGCGCATAGGCGCGACCGGGATCAACCCGGGGGAAGGCGCGCCGCGCCCGCTGGCTCCTCCACTCCCCACGACGCGGCAGCCCTTGCAAGGAGAACCGCCTGTGTCGTACGTCCAGCCCGACAAACTCATCGATGACATCATTCATTCGGGTGTCGTTAAATCGAACCTGACCATTAAGCAGATGATCATCCGCGGAACCCTGTCCGGGGCGATCCTGGGCGCGGCAACGGCGGTGTCCCTGACCGCGGCCGCCCAGACCGGGCTTCCCATCGTGGGCGCCGTGCTGTTCCCGGTCGGATTCGCCATTATCCTGCTGCTCGGACTCGAGCTCGTCACGGGAAGCTTCGCGCTGATCCCGCTCGCGATCCTCGAGGGACGAACGACCATTAAAAAGGGCCTCACCAATTTCGGTGTCGTCATCGCCGCCCACCTGTTCGGCGCCGTGCTCTTCGGCTTCCTCTACGTCGTCTCGATCACCTACATGGGCACCGTGACCACAGACCCGATGGTCCAGGCCATCGTGCATCTAGCCGAGCACAAGGTTCTGCCGTATGAAGCGGTCGGCCCTGGCGGAATCGTCGTCGCGATCATCAAGGCGATGCTCTGTAACTGGATGGTCGCGATCGGCACGATCATGTTCTACACGTCGAAGTCCACCGCAGGAAAGATCCTCGCGATGTGGCTTCCGGTCACGATCTTCTTCAGCCTCGGACTCGAGCACGCGATCGTGAACATGTTCGTCATCCCCGCCGGCATGATGCTCGGCGCCCCGATCAGCATCGGCCAGTGGCTGCTCTGGAACCAGATCCCCGTTCTCGTCGGCAACCTGCTCGGTGCGATCCTTTTCACCGCCCTGCCGGTGTACTTCTCGCACCGCACCCGGGTCAACCGTGCCGCCCACCTGGAAGCGAGCGCTACGACCGCGACCGACGCCGAAACCGCGGACGAGTCCGTTCCCGTCCACGCCTAGGCTTTCTTCGTGCGCATCGATATCCTCACCATCTTCCCGGAGTTCTTCTCTGTCCTCGACGTCTCCCTGCTCGGCAAGGCCAGGCAGTCCGGACTCATCGAGGTGCTCGTGCACAACCTGCGCGACCACACCCACGACCGGCACAACACCGTCGACGACACCCCGTACGGCGGCGGCGCCGGCATGGTGATGAAGCCGGAACCCTGGGGCGAGGCTCTCGACGCGATCCTCGACGAGACCACCGGCGCGCCCACTGAAGCTGGCGGCGACGCGGCAGCGGATGCCACGGCGAACGACGCAGGGCCGCTCCTGATCTTCCCGTCCCCGGCCGGCGACCTCTTCACCCAGAAGATGGCCCGCGAACTGGCCGCCGAACCGCACATCGTCTTCGGCTGCGGGCGATACGAAGGCATCGACCAACGCGTCTTCGACCACTTCGCCTCCCGCGGGCGCGTCAGGCTGGTCAGCCTCGGCGACTATGTGCTCAACGGGGGAGAGGTCGCGGTGATGGCCATGATCGAGGCCGTCGGCCGGCTCATCCCCGGCATGGTCGGCAACCCGGAGAGCCTCGTCGAGGAGTCCCACGAGGACGGACTCCTCGAATACCCGAGCTACACCAAGCCGTCCAGCTGGCGCGGTCTCGACGTACCCCCGGTGCTCCTGAGCGGCAACCACGGTGCCATCGCGACGTGGCGCCACGACCAGCAGCTCGAGCGCACCATGCGGGTCCGGCCCGACCTTCTGCCTCCAGCGAACGCAGAGCCAGCCGAAGGCGTCCGCGAGTAGTCTGGCTTCGTGTTCCTACGCAGGGTCTTCTATCGCTGGCAATTCCTTGCCGTGCTCGTGCTTCCGGCGTGGCTCCTGATCGGCGCGTCCCTCTTCAAGTCGAGCGGATGGGCCGTGCTCGGCAGCTTCTTCGGCGGCATCGTGCTCGGCCTCGGCCTGCTGGCCGTCGCCCTGCTCTTCTTCGCCCGCACCGAGGTGCGGCTGGAGCGGGCGGTGTCCTGGCGTGACGTCGGCGTGCTCACCCTGTGGCACGCCCTGATCGTGGCCTCCGGCTTCACGGCGGGTGCGAGCTGGCTGCCGTTCCTGGTCGTGCTCGTCGGGCTCGCAGCCTTCTGGTTCGCCATCTGGGAGCTCTTCGCGAGTGCCAGGAGCCGGATGCAGGCGATGATCGTGCTGATCGACGAGACCGCCAGAGGTGGCGCCCCGACCGAACCGGCCGCGGGGGAGCATCCGTCGCCCATCGGCTTCGAACCCACCCCTGACCCGTCGGTCATCGTCGTGCGGGAGAAGCCGAAAGACACCTAGCCGGCCCGGTTTTGCCGGAGGCGCGGATCGTGACATAATCAGCGATTGTGCCGTAGCATGCCTCTGCCACAGGGGAGCTGCACCGTTCGGCACGGTCTTAACCTCATCAGTCGTCGCCCAGCACCTGTGTGCGCGGGCGACCTCAGCCGTCTTCGTCCTGTGGCGGATACAGAGAGCGAACAAATATGCATATTCTCGACCAGGTGGATGCCCCATCACTCCGGAAGGACATCCCGGCGTTCCGTGCCGGCGATACCGTCAAGGTTCACGTCAACATCGTTGAAGGCGCACGCTCGCGCGTGCAGGTCTTCCAGGGTGTCGTCATCGGCCGTTCCGGCGAAGGCGTCCGCGAAACGTTCTGCGTTCGCAAGGTCAGCTTCCAGGTCGGCGTCGAGCGTACCTTCCCGGTGCACTCCCCGGTTATCGACCACATTGAGGTCGTCACCCGCGGAGACGTGCGTCGCGCGAAGCTGTACTACCTGCGCAACCTGCGTGGCAAGAAGGCCAAGATCAAGGAAAAGCGCGACTAAGACTCGTCACACCCGATTCCCAGCCCCGGCTGCGTTTCACCCTGAGCTCCTGACCCGTACACTGGGTCAGGAGCTCAGGCGGTTTAATGACAGACAATTCTCTGCCCACGCGATCGGATCGCCTGGCATCAGAAGCACCACAGCGCGGCAAGCGCGGCGTTGCGATCTTCTTTCGCGACCTCTTGATCATTTTTGTGGTGGCGCTGCTCATCTCGTTCCTGATCAAGACCTTCCTCGTCCGGTCGTTCTACATCCCCTCGGGGTCGATGGAGAACACCCTCCTGGTCAACGACCGCATCATCGTGAACGAGCTGGAACCGAAGCTCATGCCCATCCAGCGCGGTGACGTCGTCGTGTTCCGCGATCCCGGCGGGTGGCTCCTCCCGCAGGCTGCCGTGCAGCAGAACCCCGTCGCCGCCGGCCTTGACTGGCTCCTTTCCGTCGTCGGCCTCTCCGCGCCGGACAGCAACGACCACCTGATCAAGCGCGTCATCGGACTGCCCGGCGACCACGTCAGCTGCTGCAACGCCCTCGGCCAGCTGAGCGTCAACGACGTGCCCCTCTCCGAGCCGTATGTGAACCTCCCTGCCGGGGCGAGCGCCGTGTCCAAGGACAACTTCGACGTCGTCGTACCGGAGAACTCGCTCTGGGTGATGGGCGACAACCGGTACAATTCCAAGGACTCCCGGTACAACGGGGACACCCCTGGCAAGGGCTTCGTGCCGATCGACAACGTCGTCGGCCGCGCCCTCGTGATCAGCTGGCCGCTGTCCCGCTGGACCTGGCTCGACGACTACCCGGAAGTCTTCCGAGGGGTTTCCCCGGAGACGAAGTAGATGGCCGTCTGCGATCCGACCCTCGAGGTCGAGCTCGGCCTGCTCGCCGAAGGCGCGAGCTGCGTGATCGGCTGCGACGAGGTCGGACGTGGTGCCCTCGCCGGACCGGTCGGGGTCGGCGTCGCCGCGATCGACGGCACGCACGGCACGATGCCGGTCGGTCTCCGCGACTCGAAGATGCTCAGCGAGCGGCGCCGTGAGGCCCTCGCACCGCTCGCGGTCGCCTGGGTGCTGCACTCCGCGGTCGGACTCGCCTCCGCGAAGGAGGTGGACGAGATCGGCATCATCGCCGCACTCGGGCTCGCGGGCAAACGGGCCCTCGCCGAACTGTTCGCCGCCGGCGTGGACGTCCGGGGGAGCGTCGTGCTGCTCGACGGCAACGACGACTACCTCAACAAGGCCCTCGCGACGCCCCTCTCCGTGCTGACCCGGATCAAGGCCGACCAGGACTGTGCGTCCGTGTCCGCGGCATCCGTGATCGCGAAGGTGCACCGCGACCGGCTGATGATCGCAGCGGATGCGGTCACGCCCGGCTACGGGTGGGCGGGCAACAAGGGCTACGGCAGTGCGGAGCACATGGCTGCGATCGGGCGCCTCGGACCGACAGGGCTCCATCGCAAATCGTGGCTGACCATCTCAGCGTAGGATTGTCTCACCATGGAAGAAGAAGAGTTCGAAGACTACGACCGCGAGGTCGAGTTGGCCCTGTACCGCGAATATCGGGATGTCGTCGGGCAGTTCCAGTACGTCGTCGAGACGGAACGGCGCTTCTACCTGGCCAATGAGGTCGAACTCGTGCGCCGGGACACCGAGCACGACTTCTACTTCGAACTGAACATGAAGGACGTCTGGGTCTGGGACGTGTACCGGTCGGACCGTTTCGTGAAGTCCGTGCGCGTGCTGACGTTCAAGGACGTCAACGTCGAGGAACTCGCCTCGAAGGAATTCGAACTGCCCAAGGAACTCGCGCTCGACGAGTAGCCGGCTGGTCGTTCTAGCGGGGCTCGCAGACCACGACGGGGATGTCCCGGCTGGTCTTCTGCTGGTAGCCCTCGTACCCCTTGTATGCGGCGACGATCTGCGGCCAGAGTTCCGCCTTCTCCGCTGCTTCTGCCGTGCGTGCCCTCAGCTTTTTCGTCGTGCCGTGCACGGTGAGTTCGACGTCGGGGTTCGCAACGAGGTTGAGGTACCACTGCGGGTTCCGGTCGCTGCCGCCCTTCGAGGCGATCAGCACGAAGCGGTTCCGGTCGTGGATCGGGGCCGTGAGCATGGTCGTGCGGCGCTTGCCCGTCGAGCGGCCGATCGTGTGCAGTTCGACCACCGGGATCGGCCCGAACGAGGCGAGCAAACGTCCACCGGATGCCTTGAGCACGGCCCGGTGCATCAGGCTCATCGTCTTCATGCCGAGGTCGACCAACCTGTCGCGTAGTCCCATGGGTCCAGCCTAGTAACCTGCATCGGTGCCGGTGCCGGTGCACGCGGGAACCCGGGTTCCGCGCGGGGAACCCCGGCACTAGCGTTGGACCATGCCCCCCGCATCCGCTGCCGAGAACCACGCCGCCACGACCGCCCCGACGAACCCTGTTGGCGCGGTCGTCGACCACGCCCTCGAACTCGCACCCCTCGTCGACGGCCACAACGACTGGGCCTGGGAATGCCGGGAGAACCGCGCGTACTCGGTCGAGGGACTCGAACGGGGACTGACGACCGACACCGACATCGAGCGCCTCCGGGCCGGCCGGGTGGGCGCACAGTTCTGGTCGGTCTATGTGAGCGACGAATCCCTCGGTGCCGACGCCGTTCAGGGCACCCTCGAGCAGATCGACTGGGTCTACCGCCTCGCCGCCCGCTACCCGGACGATTTCCAGATCGCCCGCAGCGCCGCCGACGTCGAGTCGGCCAGGTCCCACGGCCGGATCGCGTCCCTCCTCGGCGCGGAGGGCGCGCACAGCCTCAACGACTCCCCGGCCGTGCTGCGGATGTTCGCGCGGCTCGGCGTGCGGTACCTCACCCTCACCCATGTGCACAACACGACCTGGGCCGACTCGGGCACCGACGAGCCCGTGCACGGCGGCCTGTCCGCGCGTGGCGTCGAGTACGTGCGGGAGATGAACCGGCTCGGCATGCTCGTCGACCTGTCCCACGTGTCCCCGGCGACCGCGCACGCGGCGCTCTCCGTGACGACGGCGCCGGTGATCTTCAGCCACAGTTCGTGCGCCGCCGTCACGGACCACCCGCGGAACGTACCGGACGACGTGCTCGAGCGCCTGCGCGACAACGACGGCGTGCTCATGCTCACCTTCGTGCCGCAGTTCCTCTCCCCGGACTTCGCCGCCTGGTTCGACGGGCCCAGGGACAGCGCCGCGCCGACGGTGACCCTCGACGAGGTCATCGCCCACATCGAGCACGCTCGCCGGGTCGCGGGCATTCGGCACATCGGGCTCGGCGGCGACTTCGACGGCACAGACGAATTCCCGGTCGGTCTCGAGGGCGTCGACGGCTACCCGGCGCTCCTGACCGAGCTCGCCGCGCGGGGCTGGACCGCCGTCGAGCTCGCCGCCCTCGCCGGGGCGAACGTACTGCGCGTGCTCCGGGCGACGGATGCCGCGTTCGCGGCAGCGGGGAACGGCACGCCGCTGCTGGTGTCGTGACCGGTCCTTTCCCGCATTGCCGGGCAAACCAGAACGGATCCCGCTCCGAATGACTGGTGTGAGTGCACCCCGACGAATGACCCGAACCGTCATGGCCCTCTGGGTGGGGTCCGTGGCCGTCGTCGTTGGACTCGTCGCCGTGATCGGTTCGGTTGGACGTGCGGTACCGGCCGAACCGATTCCGGTGACTCCTGCGGGGTCTCCGGGTACCGGTCCCGTCGTGGCGTTCTACGGGGACTCGTACACGCTCGGGACCGGGGCTTCGAGCCCCGAACACCGGTGGTCGACGCTCCTTTCCATCGAGCACGGCTGGACCGAGGTGAACCCGAGCGTGAACGGTCTCGGTTTCGTGAACCACCGGGCAGACGTGTCAGAGGACCTCGTCGACCAGGTCATCGCCGCCCGCCCCGACATCGTGATCGTGACGATGGGTCTCAACGACAACTTCTCGATGCCCGCTCGCGCCGACCGCATCCGCTCCGCCATCACGGCCGACTTCACCAGGATCAGTGAAGCGCTGCCGGTCGCACGCGTCATCGTGGTCGAGCCGTTCTGGTACACCGACGATCGACCCGGCTCGGTTCAACAGATCATCGAGTGGGTGAGCGCGGGCGCTGCGGCGATCGACGCCGTCTACATTCCCGGCGCCTCGCACTGGCTCGACGGCCACCCGGAATGGAAGGCCGGCGACGGCCTGCACCCGAACGATGAGGGGTATCGGGTGCTCGCCGATCGCATGGACGAGGCACTCAGGAGCCTCGGCATCTAGGAGTCGCCCCTCGACGGTGTACGGACTTTCCGAAGGCGAATTCCCGACTCTCCTCACCAGGCGTCGACGTCTGCCCGCTGTCCACCGGTCGACGATGGCCCCCGCGGATGCTCGCCCACCCCCGGCATCCTGTCCGTGGGAGGCACTCGTGGCACGCAAAGATGATCTGGGCAGGCTCGGTGAGGAGCACGCGGCGCGGTTCCTCACCGACGCCGGGTATACGCTCCTCGCCCGCAACTGGCGGTGCGAGCAGGGCGAAATCGACCTGATTGTCGAGCAGGACGGCGAAGTCGCCTTCGTCGAGGTGAAGACGCGCTCGGGGATCGGCTTCGGGCATCCGTTCGAGGCGATCACCGTCGTCAAGCTCGCCCGGCTCCGCCGGCTTGCGGCGGCGTGGTGCGAGCAGGCGGATGCCTGGCCGGAGCGAATCAGGATCGACGCGATCGCGGTGATCCTCGCCCCCGGCGCCGTTCCGGTGATCGAGCACCTGCCCGGAGTGTTTTAGTGAGCGTGTTCTAGTGCGTGCCGTCTGATGGGCGCAGCCTGATGGGTCTCGCCCGTACCCACGCCGTCGCCCTGCTCGGGCTGACGGGCGCGCTCGTCGAAGTCGAGGCCGACATCTCTGGTCAGCTCCCCGGCATGGTGCTGATCGGCCTGCCGGATGCCGCGCTCTCCGAAGCGACAGAGCGGGTCAAGGCCGCGGCCAAGAACTCCGGCTGCCCACTGACCCATAACAAGCTCACGATCAACCTGTCGCCGGCGGCGCTCCCGAAGCACGGTTCGGGATTCGACCTCGCGATCGCGCTCGCGTGCCTCGCCGCGGACGGGGTGGTCGCGGCCGGGTCGGTCGGCTCGGTCGTGCACATCGGCGAGCTCGCCCTCGACGGGCGCCTTCGACCAGTCCCGGGCATGCTGCCGGCGGTGATCGCGGCGTCGCGTCTCGGCCACCGAACCGTCATGGTTCCGGCCGGAAACGCCGCGGAGGCGGAACTCGTGCCCGGCATCACCGTGATCGGGGTCGCCTCCCTCCGCGAGGCGGCGATCTGGCACGGGGCGGAGCTGACGCCCGTGCCGGTCGAAACCATCGAGTGGCCCACCGAAGCCGGACCCGCCGGGAACGACGTCGTCGAAACCGGTTCGATGGACCTTGCCGACGTCATCGGCAATGAGGACGCCATCCTGGCCCTGCAGATCGCCGCAGCAGGCGGCCACCATCTCTTCATGCTCGGCCCGCCAGGCTCCGGCAAGACCATGCTCGCCGCCCGCCTGCCCGGACTCCTGCCCGACCTCGACCCGGCCGCCTCCCTCGAGGCGAGTTCGCTGCGCTCCCTCGCCGGGCGCGGACTCGGCCGGTCCCTCGTGACCCGGCCGCCGCTCGAATCACCGCACCACACCGCGACGGCGGCGGCCATGGTCGGCGGCGGCAGTGGACAGATCCGGCCGGGTGCAGCCGCCCGCGCCTGTCACGGGGTGCTCTTCCTCGACGAGGCTCCCGAGTTCGCATCGGCCGTGCTCGACGCCCTCCGGCAGCCGCTCGAATCCGGGATGATCAGCATCCACCGCGCCAACGCCGTCGCCCACTTCCCGGCGCGGTTCCAGCTCGTGATGGCCGCGAATCCGTGCCCGTGCGGGCAGTACGGTGTTGCCGGCCTCGAGTGCTCGTACCCGCCGAGCGCGCGCCGGCGGTACCTCGCCCGCATCTCCGGGCCGCTCCTGGACCGGATCGACATCCAACTTCACGTGAACCGGATCACGGCGGCCCAGCTGCGGCTCGCCGCCGAAGAACCGCGCCTGACGACCTCGGCTGCGCGGGAACGTGTGATCCGGGCCCGGCGCGCCGCACGGGAGCGCCTCGCCGGCACACCCTGGTCGCTCAATTCAGCGGTCCCAGGGTCCTGGCTCCGCAGCAGGCACCTGCGGCTGGACCGGGCGACGACCGCTGCGCTCGATCGAGCGCTGGAGCGCGGCGGCATCACTATGCGCGGCTATGACCGGGTGCTCCGCGTCGCCTGGTCGATCGCCGACCTCGAGGGCGCCGATCGGCCGGGTGTCGAGCAGCTCGGACAGGCGCTCTACCTGCGCACCGGCTGAAGCCGGACATCCACCGACGGAAGGACACGACGCACGATGCCATTCGAACCCGATGAGACCACCATGATCGACCTCGCGACCGGCGTGCGCGCACCCGGGCCCACCCTGACCCGGGAACTCGCGGCGGAGCTGCACGCTCGAGCGGCGTGGTCGTGCATCAGCGAACCCGGCGACGGAACTGCGGGCCTCGTTGTCGCGGCGCTCGGCGCCGTTCGCGCCCTGCGGATGATTATCGAGGCCTGGACCCACGACCATATCGCCGGGGAACTCCTGACCGCCGGGGTGGCGGAGGGTGTGATCGCTGCCGCCGGACTCGACCGCGCTCTGGAGCGCTGGCGTCCGCGGCTCGATCCCATCGTCGTCACGATTGCGCTGCGGCAGGCAGCCCGATCGGGGGCACGGCTGGCGATTCCCGGTGACCCCGACTGGCCGGCCGGGCTTGAGGACCTCGGGGTACACGCCCCGCTCGCCCTCTGGTGGCGCGGCCCTGCACATGCCCTCGGCGCGTTCGCCCAGTCGATCGCCCTCGTCGGCGCCCGGGCTGCTACCCGATACGGCGAGCATGTCGCGATGGAAGCCTCTGCCGGCCTCGTCGACCGCGGATTCGCGATCGTCAGCGGCGCGGCGTACGGGATCGACGGGATGGCGCACAAAGCGGCACTCGCGAGCCGTGGTCGAACCGTGGCGTTTCTCGCCGGGGGAGTGGACCGGCCATACCCGAGCGGGCACGTCGACCTCCTCGAACGGATCGCCGGGGAGGGGGCCGTCATTTCCGAGCTCCCGTGCGGGGCCGCGCCCACCAAGTGGCGGTTCCTACAACGGAACCGGCTGATTGCGGCGACCAGCCTGGCCACCATCGTCCTGGAGGCCGGGTGGCGCTCCGGATCGCTCAACACCGCCGGGCACGCGGCCACCCTCGGGCGGCCGCTCGGCGCCGTACCCGGCCCGGTCACGTCACCGGCCTCGGCCGGGTGTCACCGGCTGATCCGCGAGTACGACGCCGTCTGCGTGACGACGGCCGCCGAAATGGCGGAACTCGTCGCGGAGCACCTGGTCCAGGTGACACTGGACTTCCCCGAATCGGAACTCGGGCTCGAGGGTTCCAGGCGCACAAGCGAACAGGTGCGGGTCTTCGACGCCCTGAGCGGGCGGTCCCCGCGTGGGATCGGCGACCTCGCCCGCCGCGCAGGCCTCTCCACCATGTCCGTGCGTGCCGCCCTCGGCGCCCTCGGGCTCGAAGGCGCCGCGCGCGAGCGAGAGACCGGCTGGGTGCGGAACGCCTGAGCCAGGCTCGGCCTGCCGCGAAACCGTCAGCCCTGGTACAGGCCCCCAGGCGTCTCCTCGCCGTCGTGGCCTGCGGCCTCGCACGCCCGCCGCACAGCCGCGAGGGAGTCGGCGACATCGGCGGCATCCGTCGACCAGTTGCTGACCGAGATGCGCAGCACCTCGCGCCCGCGCCAGACGGAACCGGACATCCACGTGGTGCCCTGGCCGAGCAACAGCTCGGTCACCCGCCGGGTGCGGGCATCGCTTCCGAAGCTCACGCACACCTGGGTGAAGACCACGTCGTTGACGACCTCGGCGCCGGGAATGCGCGCGAGGCCCTCGGCAAGCGAGCGGGCGTGACCGGCCAGGCGCTCGACGAGGTCGATCGTGCCGGATCGCCCGAGCGAGCGCAGTGCCGCCCACACCGGGATGCCCCGTGCCCGGCGGGAGAGCTCCGGCACCTTCTCGAAGGGGTCGCCCGGACCGTCCGTCGCCGGTTTCAGTAGATAGCTCGTGTGCACGCCGAACACGGACCGGACAGTCGCCGGTTTCTCGACGATCGCGATCCCGCAGTCATAGGGCACATTGAGCGTCTTGTGCGCGTCGGTCGCCCAGGAGTCGGCTCCCTCGACGCCGGCCACGAGCCCGCGGTACTTCGGGCTCGCCGCGGCCCAGAGGCCGAACGCGCCGTCCACGTGCACCCAGGCGTGGTGTTCCCGCGCCACCCGGATTGCCGTCGTCATCGGATCGAAGGCACCGGAGTGCAGGTTCCCCGCCTGCAGGCAGACGATGGCCGGACCCTCGCCGTCCTGCATCGCAGCCGCGAGGGCACGGGGATCAAGTCGGCCCTGCTCATCGGCCGCTACGGCGACGGGTTCGCCGAGGCCGAGGTACCGGAGTGCGAGGTCGATCACCGCGTGCCGCTCCTCGCCCACGAACACCCGCACGCGGGGCGAACCGGAAAGTCCGTCCCTGCTGAGATTCCAGCCCACCCGCTCGAGCACTGACTGGCGCCCGGCTGCGAGCCCGACGAAATTGGCCATCGTCGCCCCGGTGGTGAATCCGACATCCGAACCGGACGGCAGCCCGAGCAGGTCGAGCACCCACGCTCCGGCGGCCTCCTCGGCCGCGGCAGTGGCCGGCGTCGCGAAGCGCATGGCGGCATTCTGGTCCCAGGCGCTGACGAGCCAGTCTGCCGCCAGCGCTGCCGGGAGGGTGCCGCCGATCACCCAGCCGAAGAACCGACCAGACGGCATGGCCATCAGCCCGGGTTCGGCGAGGGCGGCCAGCTCGTCGACCACGGATGCCGCGGCGGTGGGGGACTCAGGCAGCGGACCGGCGAACATCCCGGAGAGGGTGTCGGCGTCGGCGCGCGGACCGACCGGGCGGGTACCGAGCGAACCAAGCCACGCGAGAGCGTGCTCCCTGGCTCGCCCCAGTGCTTCGTCGTATGCGCCGGGCTGAGCTGACATGGCGCCATGGTAGTCCGGGCCGTCCCCGGCAACCAGTGCCTGCGCGCATCGCGGGCCCGCGGCCAGATGCCGCCCGCCGCTGGTCCGCGAGAGTGCGCTTTTGGCCCATGAACCGCGGGTTAAAGGGCCGAAAGCGCACTCTCGCGAAACAGGATACAAAGGGGTATGCCTGATTACGCGAACCCGGCCTCCGACGGCTCCGGCAGCATCAACGGCGTGCGCGCCGGAGTCACCGAAGCCGCGCACTTCGGCGATGAACGCACGACGATAACGGGGTTCCTGCAGCGTCAGCGGGACCTCGTCGCATGGAAGGTCGGCGATGCCTCCGACGCGGCTCTCCGGCCCGTCGCCACTCCGACCGGCATGACCGCGCACGGCATCGTCCGACATCTCATGAACGTGGAGCGATCCTGGCTGCGCGATGTCTTCGCCGGTGAGGAGGGTCTGAGCTTCGACTGGACCGACGCGGATCCTGACGGGGAGTTCCACGTGCCGCCCGAAGTGACCATGGCCGAGCTGCTCGCCGACTATGCGGAGGAGGCGCGCCGCTGCGACGCGATCATCGCGGCAGCGGGCTCGCTCGACGCCGTCTCGGTGCGCCGCAGTTTCAGCCTGCGCTGGATCCTGATTCACCTGGTCGAGGAGACCGCACGGCACGCCGGTCACCTCGACCTGTTGCGCGAACGCGCCGATGGCAGCGTCGGAGAAGACCCGCAGGACTGATCGACGCGGCCGGGGCGCCGGGGGAGTGTCGGCGCCAGGCCCTAGTCTGGAGCGGACGAAGGGTGAGTCATGAGTGGCGTTCCAGTGGGGCAGGTTCAGTTGGGCCAGTACGGGCCGGCGAGTCACGTGATCGCGCACATCAGCGACACGCACTTCCTCGGTGCCGGTAGACCCCTCTATGGCACCGTCGACACCGACACGCCCCTGCACGAGGCCCTCGCCCAGCTGGAACGTTCGGGGCAGCCGATCGACGCCCTCGTCTTCACCGGTGATATCGCCGACACCGGCGAAACGGATGCCTACCGGCGCATCCGGGACCTCGTCGAGTCCGCGGCCGACCGGCTCGGGGCCCGCGTCATCTGGGTGATGGGCAACCACGACAAACGGGCGCCCTTCCGCAGCGAACTGCTCCGCGAAACCGGGAACGGGGCATCCGCTGCCGCACCCGTCGACGCGGTGCACGACCTTGACGGACTCCGCCTGATCGCTCTCGACACGAGCGTTCCCGGCTACCACCATGGCGCGATCTCCGCCGAGCAGCTGGCCTGGCTCGCCGAGGTGCTGCGCGAACCAGCCCCGCACGGCACGCTCCTCGCCCTGCATCACCCGCCGATCCCGACCATGGTTTCCCTCATGAGCCTTCTCGAACTCCGAGACCAGGCCGGCCTGGCCGAGGTCATCGCCGGAAGTGACATCCGTGGCATCCTCGGTGGGCACCTGCACTACGCCACGACCGGGCTCTTCGCCGGCATCCCCGTCTCGGTGGCCGCGGCCACCTGCTACACCATCGACCCGAGTGCGCCTGCCCGGCAACTCACGGGTGTGCGCGGCGGCCAGTCGATCAATCTCGTGCAGGTCTATCCGGAGAGCGTCGTGCATTCGCATGTCGTGCTCGGCGACTTCGACCCCGCGACGCGTTTCGACTCCGAGTTCCTTGCCCGTATCGAGGCGATGAGCCCCGACGAGCGGACCGAGGCCTTCTCACGCCAGGCGTGAGTGCGCCGGCGGGCGGCGGACGGATGCCCCTCGCAGCCCTTCTCGAGGACTTCACCGTCTACCTGGCGGCGGAGCGTGGCTTCTCGCCGAACACCGTCCGGGCCTACCGGACGGATCTCCGCGGTCTCCTCGGCTTCGCCGACGGTCGTGGGGTCGCCGATGCCGAGGGGCTGTCCCTGGACCTGCTGCGTGACTGGCTATGGGTGGCGACCCAGGCGGGTCTCTCCAAGGCGACGATCGCGCGTCGGTCCGCCTCCGCCCGCAGCTTCACGGCCTGGTTGACCCGCACGGGCGTGAGTGCGCTCGACCCGGCCGTGCGCCTGCGCTCGCCCAAACCGGGTCGAACCCTGCCCCGGGTGATCAACCGGGCGCAGATGCAGGCCCTTCTCGATCACCTCGAGCTGCGAGCCAGGGCCGACGGTCCGCACGAGTTGCGCGACCAGGCCATCGTCGAACTGCTCTATGCTTCCGGGCTGCGCGTGTCCGAGCTCGTCGGTCTCGACGTCCCGGATGTCGATCTCTCCCAGCTCACCGTGCGCGTGACCGGCAAGGGGTCCAAGGAACGAGTCGTTCCCTTCGGCGTTCCCGCCCAGCGTGCACTCATCGCCTACCTCGAGCGCGCCCGCCCGGTGCTGCTCGCCGCAGCGGAGGAACCCGCCGGGAGCACCACGGTGGGTTCCGTCTCGAGCTCGGCAGGACGCCCCGCTGCGCTGTTCCTCGCGACCCACCGACGCCGCATCGGAGTGCGGGCCGTATACCGCCTGGTCGCAGGGCTCCTCGCCGAGATCCCCGGCAACGGTCCCGCCGGGCCGCACGCCCTGCGCCACACGGCGGCGACCCACCTGCTCGACGGCGGGGCCGACCTGCGCGCCGTGCAGGAACTTCTCGGTCACGCGAGCCTCGGCACGACCCAGATCTACACCCACGTCTCCGCGGAACGTTTGCGGCAGAGCTACCAGAACGCTCACCCGCGGGCCTGAGCAGGTCACGCGTCCCGGAGAATCGCTCGCCAGAGCAGGTTTGCACGTGCGCTTCGCCGGGAGTCCCCTCGCACCGTGAGCAGGGCGGCCGACTCTGTCGGCAGCAGCACGGCATGTGGGACGCCGCCGAGGTACCGCATCGGCGACACGTACCGGCCGGAGAGCCGCGCGCCGAGGTGCAGGCAGCCGTCGCCGCAGTGGCCACCGGTCGCCACGTGGCCGATGAGCTGGCCGCGGCGCACGGGGTCCCCTGACGCGACAAGCGCCGTGACCGGTTCCAGGCTCGAGACGAGGCCCCCGGCGTGGCTGAGGGAAATCGCGGGTCGGTCGACGACGATCTGGGCGAAGGTCACCGTGCCGTCGGCAACGGCATAGACCGGCTCGCCCGGGTGCGCGGCCAGGTCGATTCCCCTGTGCCCGTCGGCGTACTGGGTGAGAGGCGCCCGGAACCCCCGCACCACGGCA
>NZ_JASJXJ010000012.1:0-39138 GCF_035018685.1 Cryobacterium sp. RTC2.1 | reverse complement strand
GGTCGCGACTGTCGCGACCGACCCGACGGCTGGTTCGTTTCCCCACATTGCACAGACAGGAAAAGGTCACAACTGTGAACAACCACGACACCGTCGACGTGACGACGCCGGACAAGGTCGAGCCCGCCGCCCCCGCAACCCTCGTGATGTCCAACATCTCGAAGCTCTACTCCGGCGTCGCGGCCCTCTCGGACGTTTCCGTCGAGATCCTGCCCGGCGAAGTCCACGCCATCCTCGGCGAGAACGGCGCGGGCAAGTCGACGCTGATGAACGTGGCATCGGGTACGGCGCAACCCGACGGGGGCAGCATCACCTTCGAGGGCATCCCGATCGGCGTGCTGACACCGGCCATCGCCGTGCAGCTCGGAATCGCGATCGTCCACCAGCATCCCGCCGTGCTCCCGGACATGACCGTCCTGGAGAATCTGCAGGTC
Source organism: Cryobacterium sp. RTC2.1 (assembly GCF_035018685.1). Taxonomy (NCBI): domain Bacteria; kingdom Bacillati; phylum Actinomycetota; class Actinomycetes; order Micrococcales; family Microbacteriaceae; genus Cryobacterium; species Cryobacterium sp. RTC2.1. Next base: position 38,704 of record NZ_JASJXJ010000012.1, on the reverse strand, counting down.
GCCCTGCCCGCCGCGGTCCTCGCGTCCGGTACGTCGCTGGAAGCCACCGCTCAGGCGCTGCTCGCCGACGCCGGCCTGAGCGTGCACCTTCAGGATCGCGTGGAACTCCTGTCCGTTGCCCAGAAGCACTTGCTCGAGATCGCCAAGGCTCTTGCCCTCAAGCCGAAACTCCTCATCCTCGACGAACCGACAGCGCCCCTCGGCCAGGGATCCGTCGACCTGCTGTTCGAACGTGTGCGGAGGTCCGTGTCGAACGGAACGGCCGTCGTCTACATCACCCACCGCCTGGCCGAAGTCCGTGAGCTCGCCGACAAGGTGACCGTGCTTCGGGACGGCCGCGTCCGCGGCAGCGCCCGCGTCGCCGACATCACCGACGACGAACTGCTCGCGATGATCGTGGGACGCAAGCTCGAATCGACCTTCCCGCCCAAGCACATCGGCTCGCCGGACGACGAGACGAACTTCTCGATCAACGGGTTGAGCGGCTCGGGATTCGCGAACATCTCGATCAGCGCCCGCCCGGGCGAGATCATCGGCATCGCCGGGGTCGTCGGAAACGGCCAGAGCGAACTGATGCGCGCGCTCGCCGGTCTCGACTACTTCACGGGAACGGTCGCCATCGCCGGCAAGACCTTGAACTCCCGGCAACTCCTGCAGGAGGCGGCATACATGCCCGCCGATCGGCACCGCGAGGGCCTCCTGATGTCCCTCTCGGTGCGCGAGAACGCCGCCGTCTCGGCACTGGCGAAGTTCAAACGGGGACCGTTGCTCAGCCGCAAGCGTGAGTTGGGCACGGTGGCCGAGACGCTCGGTTCGCTCGCGGTCAAGGCCGCGTCGATGGATTCCGTCGTCTCCTCCCTGTCCGGCGGCAACCAGCAGAAGGTCGTCCTGGCGCGGGCGCTGCTCTCCGAGCCGCTGCTGGTCGTGGCCGATGAGCCGACGCAGGGCGTCGACGTGGGTGCCCGGGCCGAGATCTACCGGATCCTGCGTGAGGTCTCGGCCTCCGGCATCCCCGTCGTCGTCGCCTCATCCGACGCGAAGGAGCTCGAGGGGCTGTGCGACCAGGTCATCGTGATGTCGCGGGGGCACGCGCTCGAAGTGCTCCAGGGCGCTGCGATCAGCGAAGAACGCATGATCCACGCCGCCGTCCGCTCGACGACCCGATCGGTGTCCGTCGTCGCGGATGAATCGGCCTCGAAGCACTCCGGACTCCGTCGTTTCCTGCAGGGCGACTATACCCCCGCGGTGCTCCTGGTCGGTGTCATCGCACTGCTCGGGTCGTTCCTGTTCAGCCAGAACGCCCGCTACCTCTCCGACTTCAACATCTACTCCGTGCTCACCCTCGTCACGGCGCTCGGTTTCATCGCTCTCGGGCAGACCATCTCGCTGCTGATCGGAGGTATCGATCTGTCCGTCGGGCCCCTCGCCGGGTTCCTGGTGGTGATCGGGTCGTTCTTCATCAACGACGACAAGTCCGTGATGATGATCGTCCTCGGATTCGTGCTCATGATCGTCGTGGCGGCCGTCATCGGGGTGGTCAACGGCTCGCTGATCAGGTTCGCCCGGTTCACCCCCATCGCCGCGACGCTGACCGTGTACATCGCGTTGCAGGGATTCAGCTTCCTGCTCAGGAGCTCCCCGGACGGGTACATCAACTCGACGGTCACCGGAATCATCGGGTGGCAGCTCGGGCCGGTGCCTGTCGCATTCATCGTGCTCGTCGCGGCCACGCTCGTGACCGAGTTCTTCCTGAAGAAGCGACGCTGGGGCTGGAAGCTGCGCGCGACCGGGTCCAACGAGGAATCGGCGCGCAGGAACGGCATCAATATCAACCGGACCGTCATCCTCGCGTATGTGGCCACTTCACTGTTCGCGTTCGTGGGTGCCGTGATGCTGATGGCGCAGATCGGGGTCGGCGACCCCGCCCAGGGCGTCGGCTACACGCTCACGAGCATCACCGCGGTCGTGCTCGGTGGAACGAGCCTGCTCGGCGGGCGGGGCACCTTCATCGGCACGCTCCTCGGTTCCATCCTGCTCGTGCAGGTCCTCAATGCGACGTCTTTCCTCGGCTTGTCCCAGATGTGGCAGTACCTGTTCCAGGGGCTCCTCATCCTGGTGGCGGCGATCGTCTACTCGGTCGCACGACGCAACAACAAGCGCAGGAAGACGTCCTTCGCGCTCAGGTAGGCCGCCCGGTCACCGGTTCCGAGACGACAGAGCGCCGAGCCCGATCCGGTCCCGGCGCTCTGTCATCTGTCTTGAGCTTCACTCTGCGGTGCTGAGCCCGCGGGTGATCTCGGCGATGGCCGACCAGTCAAGGGGCGCGAGTTCGGGATCGGCGAGAGCCCGCTCGAACATGTCGCGCAACACGGGCGCCGTCGGGAGCACGACGCCGCTCGCAGCAGCAGCCCGCTCCGCGAGGGACAGGTCCTTGAGGCCGAGCCCGACGCTGAAACCGGGCGGGCTGTATGCCTTGCGGGCGATCAGGTTTCCGTAGCCCGTGTAGACGCTGCCCGTGAACGCGGCATCCGTCAGGATCTCGACGAACGTCATGCCATCGACTCCACCGTGTTCGACCAGGGTCACCGACTCGGCGAGGGCCTGGAGCGCGTGGATGAGGTTGTAGTTCACGCCGATCTTGACCAGGCTTGCCGTGCTCGGCCGCTCGCCGACGGCCCAGGTGCGCTTGCCGATCGCGTCGAGGTACGGCTGCGCCCTGGCTATGGCGCTCTTCGTGCCTGCCGCGACCACATTGAGCTTCCCGGCCGCCGCGATATTGGACCGGCCGAGCACGGGAGCCGCCACGTAGTCGATCCCGGCGAGGGAGTGCAGGTCGGTCAGCCGATCCGTCGCCTCGACGCTGAGCGTGGCGCAGTTGATGTGCAGGGTGCCGGCCGGCGCATCCGCGAGGGCCTCCGCACTGAAGACGGCCTCGGCGGCAGCGTCATTGGCGAGCATCGAGATCACGGTACCGACGCTGAGGGCGTCGGCGATGGAGACCGCCCGGGTGGCGCCGGCCGCGACGAGGGCGTCCGCCGCACCGGTCGATCGGTTCCAGACGTGCACCGAATGGCCGGACTCGATGAGCCGGCCTGCCATGGCAGAGCCCATTTCGCCGAGTCCGATGAAGCTGATGTCCGACATAGTTCACGCCTTCCAGATTGTCCTGAGGTTTCCGGATCCCGGCCAGCGGCCGGGCGCTCCGTCGCGCCGGATTGGGGCGCAACCGCCCTTTGTGCAGTTCCAGTGAACACTACCGTGAGTGCCCGGTCTGCTCAACGTGATTCCCCCGCGATGGCAGTGTTCGCTTGACAAGCCCGACGCCGCTGAGTTGAATGTCAACCAACACCTTGTGCAGTGAGACTGTACAAAATAGTATTGCTGCGATACCCCGGCCCCGACCGGACACCAGACTTCGTACTGCAAAGGAGCAGAACACGTGGGCATTCGACTCGCCGAAAAGACCGTCGTCGTCACAGGCAGCGCATCCGAGCTCGCCGAAATGGGGGCCGGCGACTCCCGCTTCGACTCGATGGCCGGCGACATCCTGATGGGCCGGCCTGCCGCGCCCGAAGACATCGTGCCCACAGCGGTGTTCCTGGCCGCGAGCGATTCCGACTGCATCACCGGTCAGGTCATCCCCGTCGAGGGCGGCATGAACCTCGTCTGATCCGGCAGCCCGCCCTCCGGCACTCTGCACGACACTCTGCACGACACTCAGCAAAGGAATGACACGACCGTGACCACAGCCACTTTCGGAACCAACGCCGTCGACTGGGAGGAGCGCATCCAGTTCGATCGCCTGCGCACGGACAGGCTCGCCAAGCTCCGGCGCGAGTTGTCCGGCTCGGACCTCGGGGCCGTGCTCGCCTTCGACTTCTCCAACATCCGCTACATGTCGTCGACCCACATCGGCACCTGGGCCATGGACAAGCTCATCCGCTTCTCGCTGCTCACCCGGCACAGCGACCCGATCGTCTGGGACTTCGGGTCCGCGGCCAAGCACCACCAGCTCTACAACCCCTGGCTGCAGACCACGACGGCCGAAGCGGATGCCGACCCGCACGCTCCGCACCACGGCGCGGTCCGGCCGCGGGCCGAGAACGGTGCCCGCGCCGGAATCTCGACCCTCCGCGGAGCCTTCCACCCCGACGCGGGGATCGCCGAGGGCGTCGCCAAGAAGATCAAGCGCGAACTGGAGAAGTTCGGCCTGCAGAACGAGCCGCTCGGCGTCGACGTGATCGAGCTGCCCATCCTGATGGCCCTGCAGAAGGAGGGGATCCGCGTCGTCGACGGCCAGCAGGTGTTCCTCAACGCCCGGGCGGTCAAGACCGGTGACGAGATCGCGCTGCTCACGCAGGCCGCGTCGATGGTGGATGCCGCGTACGAATCCCTGTATGAATTCCTGCGGCCGGGCGTGCGTGAGAACGAGGCCGTCGGGCTGGTTTCCAAGGTGCTCTACGACCTGGGGTCTGAGTACGTCGAGGGAGTGAACGCCATCTCGGGGGAGCGTTGCTCACCGCACCCGCACGTCTTCTCCGACCGGTTGATCCGGCCGGGCGACCCCGCCTTCTTCGACATCCTGCACAGCTACCAGGGCTACCGCACCTGCTACTACCGCACCTTCGCGGTCGGGTCGGCGAGCCGGGCGCAGCACGACGCCTACAAGATCGCCCGCCAGTACATGGACAGGGCGATCGCGCTCGTGCGCCCGGGGGCCACCACCGCCGACATCGTCAAGGTCTGGCCGACGGCCCAGGAATTCGGCTTCCCCGACGAGGAAGCCGCCTTCGCCCTGCAGTACGGCCACGGCGTCGGCCTGTCCATCTGGGAGAAGCCGATCTTCTCCCGGCTCGTGTCCCTCGACCACCCGGAGGTGCTCGTGGAGGGCATGGTCTTCGCCCTCGAGACCTACTGGCCGTCCGCCGACGGCATCGGGGCGGCCCGCATCGAAGAAGAAGTCGTCGTCACCGCCACGGGGTGCCAGGTGATCACCAAGTTCCCGGCAGAGGACCTGCTCGTTGCCGGCCAGCGCTACTACAGCGTCGGGGGGCCGTTGTCCCTGGTGCGCGACTCCCAGTCGCACCTCAACACCGCCGCCGGTCGCGGCGAAGCCGAGTAGGGCGCCGATGCGCGCCGCGGTCTACCACGCTGATCACGATGTCCGCCTCGAGGAGGTGCCCCCGCCCGTCCGGGCTCCGGGCGAAGCGCTGCTCGAGGTGCTGCGCAGCGGCATGTGCGGAACGGACGCCACCGAGTGGAAGGCCGGCCCGCTCACCTTCCCGGTGCAGCACCGCCACCCCGTCACCGGCCAGACCGGCCCGATGATTCCCGGCCACGAATTCGTCGGGAAGGTCCTCGAGGTCGACGAGTCGAGCCACTTTTCCGTCGGCGACATCGTCGCGAGCGGTGCGGGTGTGTCCTGCGGCGTCTGCGACCGGTGTGCGGAAGGTCGCACGAATCTCTGCGACCGGTACTACACACTGGGGCTCAACACCGACGGCGGTATGGCCGAGTTCGTCTCCTGCCCGGAGAGCACCCTCGTCCTCGTTCCCGAGGGACTTCCGATCGACCTCGCTGGCTTCGCCCAGCCGCTCGCCGTCGGCCTGCACGCCGCCCGTCGGTCCGGGGTGCGTGACGGTGACCGCGTGGTCCTGATCGGGGCGGGGGCGATCGGCTCCTTCGTGCTCGCCGGGCTGAAATCGCTCGTGTCCGCCGACGTGACCGTGATCGACTTCCCGGGGGCGCGGCTCGAGCGAGCCCGTCGCCTCGGCGCGACACGGGTCGTCGAGGCAGGTGCGGATGCCGCCGCCCGCGTCGCCGAGGCCATCGGGCCGTTCGGCGCCGACGTCGTGGTCGAGGCCAGCGGGGCGCCCGGACAACTGAACAATGCCCTCGCGATGGTGCGCAAGGGCGGAACCATCCTCCAGGTCGGGCTGCCGTCGACAGAGCAGTCTGTGGACATCCATTCGCTCGTCATGCGCGAGATCACCGTGCGGACGACGCTTGCGCACGTGTGCGGCACCGACCTCGCCCCCGCTCTGGGTATTCTGGCGACGACCAATCTGGGCACCGAACTTCTCGACTCCGTCCGACCTCTTGACGACCTCGCCGAACAGCTCGAGCGACTCGCGACGGGCCGGCTCGAGGGCAAGGTACTCTTCGATCCACGACAAGGGGCAGCATGAAGGCAGCAGTTTTCCACGGCGCGCACGACATCCGCATCGAAGACGTGGACGGGCCGCCACCCCTCGGCAGCCTCGACGTGCTGCTGCGGCCGTACTGGTGCGGCATCTGCGGCACCGATCTCCACGAGTACGCCATGGGGCCGATCGTCATTCCCTCGCACCCGCATCCGCTCACCGGGGCCACCGCCCCGCAGATTCTCGGGCACGAGTTCTCGGCGGAAGTGCTCGAGGTGGGTTCCGGGGTGCGGTCGGTGCGCGTCGGCCAGCGGGTGTCCGTGATGCCGTTGCTGTACTGCGGCAGCTGCTACTACTGCCGCCGCGGCCTGAACCACCTGTGCCAGTCGATGGCCTGCGTCGGCCTGAGCTTCGCCTCCGGAGGAATCTCGGAACTCGCGGTCGTGCCGGCCAGTCACGTGAGCGTGCTGCCCGATTCCGTCTCCGACCTCCAGGGCGCCCTCGTCGAGCCGGGAGCCGTGGCCGCCTACGGAGTCGACACGGCGCAGGTCCGGCCGGGGGACACCGTGCTCATCACCGGCGCCGGTCCGATCGGCGCACTCGCCTCGCTCTACGCCTCGGCGCTCGGTGCCCGCGTGTTCATCTCCGAGGTCAATCCGACCCGCGTCGCGCTCGCGAGGAGCCTGGACGTGGGCGAGGTGATCGATCCGTCCCAGATCGACGTCGCCGCCTGGGTCAAGGACCAGACCGAGGGAATCGGCGTCGACGCGGTGATCGAGTGCTCGGGCAACGAACGGGCCCTCCAGACGGCCATCGCGTCGGTGCGCTCGGCCGGGCGCATCTCGCAGACCGGCCTGCACACCAGGCAGGCGGCCATCGACCCCATGGTCCTCTCCGAACACGACATCACCCTCGCAGGCACCTGGTGCTATCCCGTCACGGACTGGCCGCGCATCATCGACCTGATCGCCCGCGGCCGGTACCCGGTCGAGAAGGTCGTGAGCGCCCAGATCAGCATGGCGGATGTCGTCGAGAAGGGCTTCGAAACCCTGCTCTCGCCGACCGGCGACCAGGTCAAGGTCCTCGTCAACGCACGCTGACGTCGATTCACACGGCTGACCTCGATCCACACTGACGCGCACCCCTCGCGCACCCTCTCCCGTCCCCACGATTGGAATCCCGTTATGAAAGCGCTGCGCTTCGCGGAACAGAATGTTCCCCGGATTGACGAGCTGCCCATCCCCGCGATCGGAGCCGACGAAGTGCTCGTCGCCGCGCGATCCGTCGGGGTCTGCCACTCCGACATCGACCTGCTCGAGGGTCGGTACATCATCCCGTTCGAGTACCCGATCATTCCCGGACACGAATGGTCCGGTGAGGTGGTCGCGGTGGGAAACCGGGTGCAGGACTTCGCGGCCGGCGATCGGGTCGTCGGCGAGTGTGTCATCGGGGAGGACCACTTCGGGTTCTCGATCAGCGGTGCGGCCGCGGAGTTCTTCGTGGCCAGGCCCGAATGGCTGCACAAGCTTCCCGCGAGCGTGTCGTACACGAACGGCGCTCTTGTCGAGCCGTTCAGCGTCGCGTACTACGCGCTGATGCGGGTCGGGAACGTCAACGCGAGCGACACCCTCGTCGTGCTCGGTGCCGGACCGATCGGACTCGCCGTCACCGCGGCCGCCTCGGCCCTCGGCGCCGTGACGATCGTCGTAGAGCCTTCGCCAGAACGCCGCGATGCCGCGCTGCGACTCGGCGCCCGCCACGCCGTGCACCCCGACGATATCGTCGAGTTCCTGAACGAGCAGACGGACGGGCGCGGAGCGGATGTCGTCGTCGAGGCGAGCGGCCGGCCGGCCGTCATGGCCCAGGCGCTCGAACTCGCCGCCTTCCGGGGCCGGGTCGCCTACATCGGCATCGACGTCGGGCGCGAGGCGCCGGCGAAGCTCGGGCTCATCCAGTCCAAGGAGCTCAAGATCACCGGTTCGGTCGGCTCGCCCGGAGTGTGGCCGGAAACCCTGCGCTTCCTCGCTCACACCGGAATCGACCTGAGCCCGCTCGTCACCCAGAGGTTCGGGGCCGCCGACGCACTGGGCGCCCTGGAGGCCGCGCACCACCCGGCGACCACGATCAAGGCGCACATCGAATTCGACGCCGTGCTGCCCGCATAGCGAACAGATCTGAACGACGGATGTCCCGGACGAGCGCTGCTTGTCCGGGACATCCGTCTTTGGGCTGGGGGAAACGGCCTAGGGGATGATCTTCGCCGCGCGGTACCGCTCCACCTTGTCGAGGAAGCTGTCCGGCGTGGACCGGAAGCCCAGGAACCCGGCTTGGCGGCTCTTGTTCATGTCGGTGAAGCACTCGATGTTGCGGCCGAGGTCGCTGTCGGTGTGCCACCAGGAAGCGAGGCGGGTGACGTCCGTTTCGACGAGTCCTTCCCGTTCGGCGATGGCGCTCCAGACCTCGTCCTTGCCGGCCATCTGCGCGGTCAACGGGCGGGGTTCGCCCTCGAAACCGGCCCAGGGAACATCGAAGATCGCGGCGACCCGCGGCCAGAGCCAGCGCCAGCGGAAGACGTCGCCGTTGGCGATGTTGAACGCTTCGTTGGCACCCTCCGGGTGCGTGCCCGCCCAGATGATCTGCTCGGCGAGCAGGTCGACGTCGGTGACGTCTGTGACGCCGTTCCACTGGGTGGCTGAGCCGGGAAAGGTGAACGTCAGCCCGAGTTCCTTGCAGATCGCGGCGTAGACGGAGAGGGTGAGCACCATGTTCATCGCGTTGTCCGTTGCGAACCCGAAGACGGTGTGTGCGCGGTGCACGCTCCAGGTGAAGCCGTTCCGGGCGGCGGACCCGAACAGCTCGTCCTCCTGCGCGTAGTAGAAGTTCGGCTGCGGCAGCCGTGGCTCGTCCTCGTGGAACGGGGTCTCCGCGGTGACGCCGGTCGCATAGTTGTCGAACGGGCCGAGGTAGTGCTTGAGCCCGGTCATCAGGGCCACGTGCCTGACCGACTTCTCGCCTTCGAGCGCCGCGAGCACGTTGCGCACGAGGGCGCTGTTGACCTCGATGTTCTCGGTCTCGGTATCCCGCTTCACCCACGCCGTGATCACGACGAGTTCCGGTCGGGTGCCCGTGAGCGCGGCGGCGAGGGACTCGGGGTCCAGGAGGTCTGCCGTCACGGCGGTGATGCCGGGCGTCTCGGAGTGGCCTCGCCTCGAGAGGCCGGTCACGTCCCAGCCCGCGTCGACCAACTGCTTCACGACCGTCTGGCCCGTGATGCCCGTCGCTCCGACGATGAGCGCGCGCCGCCGGGGAACTGTTGAGGGGGATGTCACAAGTCGATCCTTTCCTGATGGACGGGACTTCCTTGTCGCCGTCCTGAGGTGTTCAATGATACTTAACATTGGAATTCCCGGCAAGCCGCGCCGGAACCGCCAGAACCGCCGATTTGGCCCTAGTGGCGGGGTATTCGGGGCTCTTCCTGTGTATATTTGTCCGTACTCACCTTTTTTCCGGAGCGTGGGGTGTATAGCCGGGCTTCAATGATGATGCGAGGCAGGTCCTCGTCGTCGTCATGCTGATGTGTGACAGAGGAACATGATGGACAATTTAGGGTCTCGGCTGAAAGACATCAGGCTCAAGGCCGGCCTGACGTTGCGCGAGCTGGCCAGACAGGTCGACGTTTCGCCCTCCTTCGTCTCCCAGATCGAGAACGGCAAGTCACAGCCGTCCGTCGCGACCCTGTATGCCTTCGCCCAGTTGCTGAACGTGTCCGTCGACGACCTCTTCGAGAGTAAACCGGCCCTCGACCCTGGAGTTCCGGCAGTCCACCCCGAAGAAGTCCTGAATCGGGGCGACGTGACGAATCCCTCGGAGGCGTGGCATCCGTCCGAGTATGCGAACCGGGTCTCCGTGGTGCATCCCTCTCATCGGTCGCGGCTCAACATGGCCGCAGGGGTCAACTGGGAACGTCTTGCCGCCACGCCGGAGCGCGACGTCAACTTCATGAAGATCGTCTACGCGCCGGGAGCCACGTCGACGGACGAGGGCGACACCGTCTCCCACGCCGGCTACGAGTACGGCTATGTCATCGCGGGTGAGTTGCAGGTGACGATCGGCGACGAGGCATTCACGCTGCATGCGGGCGAGTCGCTCGGCTTCGATTCCTCGATCCCGCACAGCCTGAAGAACACCGGAAGCATCGACGTCCAGGGAATCTGGTTCGTTCACGGCGCGCACGCTTAGCCGATCCATTCCGTAAGGCACGCGTCAGGCGTTCGGTTGACAGCGATGCTGGAGCCGTCGTAGCCTGTGTGTTAAGGAATACTTAACGGGTGTTCACTCTCGTCTTAGACGACGACACCCTTCCTTGATATCACGACGATGTGAGCCGGATGACCGGCGGAAAAGGACCAGACCTCCATGGATCTCGGACGCGGCCTCGGCCACCTGTCATATTCCACCCTCGTGCACGCGGGCGACACGTGGGCGGAGATGAAGGAGAGCCTGCACACCTTCGTCCCCGACGTCAAAGCCCGGGTCTCGCCCGATCAGCGCTTCGGCGTCTCACTGCGCATCTCGGCCGACTCGGCGAAGACCCTCGCAGCAAGCCCCGGAGAACGGGCAGAGCTCCGGACATTCCTCGACGACAACGACCTGTACGTCTACACGGTGAACGCGTTCCCGTATGGGCCGTTCAAGGGCGATCTGGTGATGGAACGGGTCTATGAACCGGACTGGTCGACCGACGACAGGGTCGCGTATACGAACTCGGTCGCGGACATCCTCGCGGAGATCGCTCCGGCGGACGTGAGCCCCAGCATCCAGACGGCCCCACTCGCGTTCGCTCCGAATGTCACGGACGACGACTACGTCGCCCGGTTCACCACCAACCTGTTCCTGGTCGTCGCCCACCTCGTCGAGCTCGAGGCGCGCACGGGTCGGCGGGTCAAGCTCGCCCTCGAGCCGGAGCCCGCGTGCTTCCTGGAGACCACGGCGGAGACCGTCGCGTTCTTCACCGAGCGGGTCTACTCGCCGCAGGGCATCGCCGAGCTCGCCCGGCTCGCCGGGCTGCCCCTGTCGGAGGCCGAAGGTGCGATGCGCCGATACCTCGGCATCGTCTTCGACATCGGCCACCAGTCCGTCGGATTCGAGGATATTCCGGCATCGCTCCGCAGCCTGGTCGACGCCGGGATCCCGATCTTCAAGCTCCAGGAGGCGGCGGCGCTCTGGGTCAGGGACCTCACTCCTGCACTCGTCCCCCAGCTGCGCGTCTTCACCGACACGATCTACCTGAGCCAGACGACGATGCGCCAGGACGGTGCGGTCACGAAGTTCCTCACCCTCGGCGACGCGCTCGACGCGTTCGAGGAGCACCCGGTGCCCACCGAGATCCGCACCCACTTCCACGTTCCGGTCTTCCTCGAGGAACTCGGCCCGTTCGTCACGACGCGGTTCGCCGTGCAGCAGGCGCTGCAGATGCACCGTGAGACACCGCTCTCCGACCACCTGGAAATCGAGACGTATACCTGGGACGTGCTCCCGGCGCACCTCAAGACCGGCGACATCACCGACTACGTGACCCGCGAACTCGAGTTCGTCCGCGCCGAGCTGCTGGACCCCCGTCCATGAGGGCTGCCGTCTTCCACGGAGCCGGCGACATCCGCGTCGAGGAGGTCACGGCTCCCGAGTCGCCCCGCGCCGGCGAAATCCTGGTCAGGCCGTTGTGGTGCGGCATCTGCGGCACCGACCTGCACGAATACGCCCAGGGCCCGATCGTGATTCCGCGGGAACCGCATCCGCTCACCGGGGCGTGCGGCTCGCAGATTCTGGGCCACGAATTCTCGGCCGAAGTGGTCGAGGTCGGCGACGGGGTGACCGCGGTGCGGCCGGGCGAGCGGGTGTCGGTGATGCCGCTGCTGTCCTGCGGGCACTGCTACTTCTGCCGCAGGGGACTGAACCACCTCTGCCGCACCATGGCCGCCGTCGGGCTCAGCTACCAGTGGGGCGGCATCGCCGACCTCGCCATCGTGCCCGCCGCGAACGTCACAGTGCTCCCCGACGGCGTGTCCGACCGGCAGGGCGCCGTCGTCGAACCGGGCGCTGTCGCGGCGTACGGGGTGGACACCGCCCGTGTGCGCCCCGGCGACAACGTGCTCATCACCGGGGCCGGTCCGATCGGCGCCCTCGCGTCGCTCTACGCAGCCTCGCTCGGGGCGAACGTCTTCGTCTCGGAGGTCAATCCGGTGCGCGCGGCGCTCGTGCGCAGCTTCGACGTCGGAGTGGTGCTCGACCCGACCGCCGTCGACGTGCCGGGCTGGCTTCGCGACCGGACAGACGGTATCGGTGTCGACGCGGTGATCGAATGCTCGGGGAACGAGCGGGCGCTGCAGGCGGCGATCGCCTCGGTACGTTCTGCCGGGAGGATCTCCCAGACCGGGCTGCACACGAAGGCTGCGGCCATCGACCCGATGGTCATCTCCGAGCACGACATCACGATCTCGGGCACCTGGTGCTTCCCGGTCACCGACTGGCCGCGCATCATCGACCTGATCGACAGGGGTCGGTACCCGGTGGAGAAGGTCGTGACAGCCCAGATCGCGATGAAGGATGTCGTGGCCCAGGGCTTCGACACGCTGCTGTCACCGACCGGCGACCAGGTCAAGGTGCTCGTGCGCGCCGGCTCGTGATGCCGCGCCCCGAGTGGCCGCCTACTGGGCGAAGAGCGCCGGATGCGTGGACAGCTCGAGCCTGGTGCGGCGGATGTGGCCGGCCAGCATCCGCTCGGCCTCGTCGCCGTCGCCGCGCCTCAGCGCCCCGACGAGCAACTGGTGTTCGTAGTGGACGGCGCGGTTGACATCGGGCCCGATCAGGGTCGTGAAAGCGCGTCGATAGTGCTGGGTCGAGTTCCATAACCGGTGGATGGTCTCGCCCAGGATGGACGTCACGGCGCCGGAGTAGGAGAGCAGGTGGAACTCGCGGTCGAGGCGCAGGAACGTTTCGACGTCCGTGCCGGCCTGCATTTCATCGGCGAGTTCCTGCAGGCGGCCGAGGGTCTCCGGCGACAGATTGGGCAGGCTGTAGCGCAGCAGCAGGGGTTCGATGCGCTCGCGGATCTGGTACATCTCCTCGCACTCCGCGAGGCTCAGGTGGGAGACCCAGGCGCCGGTGTTCGCGACGAGGGTGACGAGGCCATCGGATTCCAGGATGCGCAGCGCCTCGCGAACGGGGAGCCGGCTCGCGCCGAACTGTTCGGCGACGTCCTCCTGGCGGATCCGGGTGCCGGGGGCGTATGCGCCGGACAGGATCTCGTCCCGCAATCGCGCGGCGATACGGCTGCCGGCGCTGCCGTCGCGGCTGGGGGCGCTGGCCATGGGGTCCGTCCGGTCGGTGGTGTCGGTCATTCGGCGGGGTGGGCCGGATGCCACAGTTTAGTGGCAGCATCCTTTTCGTAGGCCTTGCCGTCCGGGTAGCTCACGAGCTCGAACTGCATGCCCCAGGGGCTGCGGAAGTAGACCCAGCGCTGGCCGGTGCTCCAGCTGGAGCTCGACGTCGGTGCACCCATGATCTCCACACCGTGCTCCCGCAGGTGCTCGAGGGCGGCATCGAAGTCGTCCACGTAGAACGCCAGGTGATGCCCGCCGATGTCGCTGTTCCTCGGTTCGGGAGCAGCGGCATCCGCCGGCTCGTACTGGAAGACCTCGAAGTTCGGCCCGTGACCGCACCGGAAGAAGCGGAGTTCGCGCATCACCGTGCGCGGGTGCACGCCGAGGTGCTCGAGCATCCACTCGTCGTCGGGGTGGGCGAACGGCCCGAGCGCGTAGACGAGCTCGCAGCCGATCACGTCGACCAGGAACCGCTCGGCCTCGTCGAGGTCGGGAACCGTGAAACCGATGTGTTCCGTGCCGCGCAGACCCGGGATGCCGTGGACCATCGAGAACTCCTTCGTTCGTCGTTGATTTCTCTCATTGTATCCAAAGACCCGAAATGCGTGCATCCAGATCGGAGATATTGCGGACAATCCTTGGCATTGGATTCAATCAACGATACAGTGTTGGTCACATGTAGTCGATCCCCGCGATCGACACGACCAATGGAGACCGGCACATGCCTGAACGACGACGTTTGGATCCCCTGGCCCCGTGGATCGAACTCAGCACCACGGCGCAGGACTGGGCGAGTGCGGACCCGGCACTCCTGGCCACCATGCTCGGCCAGCTGCATCTCATCCGTGCCTTCGAAGAAACCGTGCTCGAACTCGCCGGCGAGGGCCTCGTGCACGGGCCAGCGCACTCCAGCATCGGCCAGGAGGGCGGGGCGGTCGGCTCGATCGTCGGCCTCGGGTCGACGGATGCGATCAACGGCTCGCACCGAGGGCACCACCAGTTCCTCGCCAAGGCGATCAACCATGTCTCCGGCGGCGCCCTCGACCCCGCGGCGCTCGTGACCGCGGACATTCAGACCGTGCTGCAGCGCACCCTCGCCGAGATTCTCGGGCTCGCCCAGGGCTACTGCCGGGGCCGCGGCGGCTCGATGCACCTGCAGTGGTTCGAGGCCGGCGCGCTCGGCACCAACGCGATCGTCGGCGGCGGGGTTCCGCTCGCGGCCGGCAACGCCTGGGCCCAGAAGCACGCGGGAACGACGGATGTCACGGTGAGCTACTTCGGGGACGGCGCGACCAACATCGGCTCGGTGCTTGAAACGATGAACCTCGCTTCGGCGTGGAAGCTGCCGCTTGCCTTCTTCATCGAGAACAACCTCTACGCCGTGTCGACCACGGTGGCCGAGTCGACCGGTGAGCCCCGGCTCTCTGCCCGCGCGCTCGGGTTCGGCATTCCCAGCTGGCGCGTCGACGGTATGGACCCGCTCGCCGTGCACCTGGCGACGAAGGAAGCGGAACAGGTGATGCGGTCCGGCCAGGGACCCGCGGTCGTCGAGGTCGAGGTCTACCGCTTCTTCCACCAGAACGGACCGTACCCGGGCAGCGCCTTCGGCTACCGGACCAAGGAGGAAGAGGCGGCCTGGCGGGTCCGTGACCCGCTGGACCGGGTCGCCCGAGAGATGATCGCGCTGGGCCAGATCGACACAGCCGGCATCGCCGCGGTGCGCGAGCAGGCCCAGTCCGCGATGCGGGATGCCGTTGCCCAGCTGCTCGAGGCCGACCCGGAGTCGGCCGGCAAGCGCCGCATCCGCCCGGAACTGTGGCCCGACGTCGACTTCGTCAACGTCGGGGTGCGGGGCGACGCGAGCGAACTGACCGGACTGCGCACACTCGAGCCGACCGAATACCGGGGCGAGCTCGAAACGAAGAAGTTCGTCGACGCCGTCGCCGGCGTGATGGACCGCCGCATGGCAGAGGACGCGCGGATCGTCGTGCTCGGCGAAGATGTGCACCGCCTCAACGGCGGCACGAACGGTGCCACCAAGGGGCTTGCGAAGAAGTTCGAGGGCCGGGTGCTCGGCACACCGATCAGCGAGAACGCCTTCGCCGGCCTCGGCGGCGGCATGGCGCTCGACGGGCGCTACCGCCCGGTCGTCGAGTTCATGTATCCGGACTTCATGTGGGTGGCCGCCGACCAGGTCTTCAACCAGATCGGCAAGGCGCGGCACATGTTCGGCGGCGAGAACCCGGTGCCCCTCGTGCTGCGCACGAAGGTCGCGATGGGAAGCGGCTACGGCTCGCAGCACCTGATGGACCCCGCGGGCATCTTCGCGACGAGCCCCGGCTGGCGGATCGTCGCACCGTCATCGGCGGCTGACTACATCGGCCTGATGAACACCGCTTTGGCCCTGCAGGACCCGGTGCTCGTCATCGAGCATGTCGACCTCTATGCCGACAGCGGTGACGTGCCCGCCGGCGACCTCGACTACTTCATCCCGCTGGGGAAGGCGGCCCTGCGCCGTGAAGGCACCGACGTCACCGTGATCAGCTACCTGTCCATGGTCAAGCACTCCATCGAGGCCGTCGAACTGACCGGCATGAGCGCCGACGTCGTCGACTTGCGCTGGCTCGACCGGGCCTCGATCGACTGGGAGACCATCGGCACGAGCATCCGCAAGACCAACAGCGTGCTCATCGTCGAACAGGGGGCCCGCGGCACGTCGTATGGTGCCTGGCTGTCCGATGAGATCCAACGCCGGTTCTTCGACTACCTCGACCAGCCGGTCGAACGCGTGACCGGCGGCGAGGCAAGCCCGAGCATCTCACGCGTGCTCGAGCGGGCGGCCATTGCGCGCACCGAGGACGTCGTCGCCGGCCTCGAGATCATCAAGCTCGGTCTGGGAACCCGCTGATGGCAACGCTCGTGCGCATGCCGGAGGTGCTCGCCAATGCCGCAGAAGCCGCCATCCAGACCTGGCTGGTGAAGGTGGGCGACACTGTGGCGATCGGCCAGCCGCTCGCCGAGATCGAAACGGAGAAGGCGGTCGTCGAGTACCGCGCCGAAACGGAAGGTGTGCTCGCGCGCGTCATCGTCCCCGAGGGCGTGCCCGTCGAAGTGGGCGTGCCGATCGGCGTGATCGCCGCCGTCGGTGAGGCGGAGTCGGACATCGATGCCTTCCTCGCCGGGGACGTCCCGGAGCAGGCAGGGCCTGCGACCCCGGTGACGGCGGCCGCGGAGGCGGCGACGCCGGTCGGAGTGGTCCCGGTCGAATCGGCCCCGGACGGGGCGCAGGTACCGCTCGCCGCAGCCAGCGGCCAGCGTCAATTCGCCAGTCCGCTCGTGCGCCGCATCGCCAGGGAACGCGCGCTCGACCTATCCCGCGTCGTCGGCAGTGGCCCGAACGGGCGGATCGTGCGCCGGGACCTCGACACCCTCAAGCCCGCGCCCGTGACTGCAGCCGAGTCCCGGCCCGAGCCCGTCATGCCTGTGGCGTCTCCTGCGGTGTCCGTTCCAGCGGCACCCTCGGCCCGCACCACCGGCACATCCGTGGTCGACGCCTCCGGGTTCACCGATGTTCCCCACACGGGGATGCGACGGGCGATCGCGCGCCGCCTGACCGAGAGCAAGTCGACGGTTCCACACTTCTACATCACGGCGGACTGCCGCGTCGAGCGCCTCCTCACCCTCCGCGGCGAGATCAACGCGACGTCGCCGCGGAAGATCTCGGTCAACGACTTTGTGGTCAAGGCCGTCGCGGTAGCGCTCGTCCGGGTGCCCGCGGCGAACGTGATCTGGACCGAGACCGCTACGAGACGATTCGAGCACGTCGATCTCTCGGTGGCGGTGTCCACCGAAACAGGACTGCTCACTCCGGTCCTGCGTGGCGTCGAAGGCCTCACGCTGACGAGCATCAGCGAGAGGGTCGCCGACCTCGCCGGACGGGCGCGGAAGGGGAAGCTGAGGCAAGAGGAACTCGAGGGCGGCAGCTTTGCCGTCTCGAATCTCGGCATGTTCGCGGTCGACCAGTTCTCGGCCATCCTGAACCCGCCCCAGTCCGGCATTCTCGCCGTCGGCGCCGCGAAACAACGGCCGGTCGTCGACGCGGGACAGCTCTCGGTCGGCACCGTGATGACCGTCACCCTCTCGGCCGATCACCGTGTGGTCGACGGTGCGGTGGCCGCCGAATGGATGGCGCAGTTCGTGGCCTGTATCGAGAATCCACTCTCTATAATCATTTGACGTCGGCGGGCTCTGATGACCGTTGACTTCCCCGTGAGCAAAGGCGCGCATATGGATCCCCGACTCGAACGTCTCGTAGCAGAGCGGGCATCCCTTGCCGCGGAATCGGAACGGCTGGCCGCGCTCCTCGCTGCAGAACGGAGCGGCAGGGCGCTGCGAGCGATCTCCCTCGCCTACGGGACGGGCTGCAAGGATGACTTCGAGCGGGAGCGCCAATGCCGCGCGGATGAAGAGCAGATGAAGCAGGTGCGTTCCCTCACTCGCGCCCTCGATCGTCAGTACCACCATCTGACCACAAGCGCCCGCGCCGCCCGCGAAAGCGGGCGTGCCGGTGATCTCGTCGGCGTTGTCCGCGATCCAGTCCATCAGGGGGACGAGGCGGTCGGCGAGCTCGTGGCCCCTGGCCGTCAGTTCATAGTCGACGCGCGGCGGGATCGTCGCCTGCGCCTCCCGGTTCACGAAGCCGTCTGACTCGAGGGTGCGCAGGGTCGATGCGAGCATCTTCTCGCTGATGCCCTCGATGGACCGCCGGAGCTCGCCCCAGCGGAGCGAGTCCTGCTGCAGGGCGAGCAGGATGAGCACGCCCCACTTGCTCGTGACGTGGTCGAGCACGGTGCGCGTGGCGCATTTGGCCGGGTAGACGCCGGCGACGGCGCCGGGACGCGCCCGCGAGACGTCGAAACTAACCTTCATGCAGGTAGCTTACCTAAAGGTGGGTACCTGTGCGCGGGAAGGTACTCGACCGTCCTGTGGTTGACTCTGACACGCCACCGAAAGGACAACACATGTCATACATCGTCACCGCCACCTCTGGTCACCTCGGCCACCTCATCGTCGAATCCCTCCTCGCCCGCGGCGCGGCCCCGGAGAGCATCGTCGCGACAGCCCGCAATGTCGACAAGCTGTCCGCTCTCGCCGCACTCGGCGTGCGCACCGCAGTCCTCGACTACGGCAACCCCGAGACCGTGACCGCCGTCGTCGAACCGGGCGACGTGCTGATGCTCGTCTCCGGCAGCGAGGTCGGCCAGCGCGTGCCGCAGCACACCGCCGTGATCGCGGCCGCCCAGGCCGCCGGCGTCGGGCGCATCGTCTACACGAGCGCCCCGAAGGCAACGACCTCCGCGCTCCTGCTGGCCCCGGAGCACAAGGCCACCGAGGAGTTCCTGATCGCCTCGGGGGTCCCCTTCACCATCCTGCGCAACGGTTGGTACACCGAGAACTACACCGGTGAAATCGAGAAGGCACGCCAGGCCGGCGAGATCGTCGCGAGCGTCGGCGACGGCCGGGTCGCGAGCGCGAGCCGGGCCGACTATGCGGATGCCGCGGCCGCGGCCATCCTCGACGACTCGCTCGCGGGCAAGACCCTCGAGCTCTCGGGCGACCACGCCTGGGACTTCGCCGAACTCGCAGCCACGATCGGAACCCTCATCGACTCATCGGTGGCCTTCCGGAACCTGACACCCGCAGCACACGCGGAGCTGCTCGCGTCCTTCGGCCTCGACGAGGGCACGGTGGGCTTCGTCGTCGGTCTCGACGCCAACATCCGCGACGGGCTGCTCGGCGAGACGAGCGGCGACCTGGCCCGCCTGATCGGACGGCCGACGACGCCGCTCGCGGAGGGCCTCGCCGCGAGCGTCTAACCTCGCCTGTCCCGGCCCGGCCATGCCCCGGAGGTGGACCTGACGGCATCCGCCCCGGCCACGCCCCGGGGGGGTGGACGCGGCGGCATCCGCCCCCGGGTCGGTAGGCTGTGCGATTGCAGAGATCGCACTGCACACACCCGAGCAGACGCAGACGAAGGACCCGACGATGAGTGGCAGTACCGAACGCCTGTTCCGTTTCGAGCGGGTGGAGTGGGACGACCCGCGCGCCGCCGTGCTGCGCGCGCGGATGGACGTGGAGATGACCGCGCGCTACGCCGGCCCTGGCAGCCCCGAACTCGATGACGCCGTGACCGCGGCGCTCAGGATCGACCCCGCCGACATTCTCGCGACCGTGCTCGTGGTCGACGGCGACGTCACCCTCATCGCCCACGCGGCCCTGCGCACCCATGATGGCGACTGGGAGGTCAAGCGCGTGATCGTCTCCGACGACCAGCGCGGGCGCGGGGTCGGCCGTGCTCTGATGAACGAGCTCGAGCGCATCGCCCGTGCCGCCGGCGTGCCGCGGCTCATCCTGCAGACCGGCAGCAAGCAACCGGATGCGGTCGCCCTCTACGAGAAGATCGGCTACACGCCGATCCCGATCTACGAACCGTACATCGAGGCGATCCCACACTCGTTCTGCTTCGAGAAGCTGCTCGCCTGACCTGCACCGCTCCACATTCCCGCGTCGCCCCGCATCCGCTCGCCCCGCCGTGCCGCGAGAGTGCACGTGTGGCCCTGAAGGCCGCTTGACTTTGCCTGCGATTCAACGGCCGAAAGCGCACTCTCGCGAACGCCGGCGCGGGAGACGCTCCGTCGAATCGAATCGAATCGGTGCAGTGCGGGGCGGTGTCGTTTTTGGCGGCGTTGTCGGGAACGACGTCAGGCGAGCCGGGGGTCGACGTGCAGTTTGGGACCGAGGCCGGCGCCGGCGGGGCGATGCCCGGCCAGGATCTCTCGCACACCGCTGAGCCCGACCGTCGCGGCGACGAGCGGGCGCGGGTCGACGGCACCGCTCGCGTAGAGGTCGATTGTGCCCCTGAGCCCCGGGGAGGCGCTCAGGATGCCGACCACCGTCACGTCCTTGAGAGCGAGGGTTCGGGTGTCGATCAGGCTCGGGCTGCCGGCGAGACCGACGTAGACCACGCGCTTCCCCGGCTCGACCAGGTCGAGGGCGCGGGCGGGCAGGGCGGCCGCGTTGGAGGCGTCGATGACGGCGTCGAAGGGCGACTCCGGCAGGTCGGCGTCGGTCCAGACTCCGTCGAAGCCGAGGCTCCTGGCGTAGTCCAGTGAGCGCGCGGACCGTCCCATCACGTGCACCTCTGCACCCTGCTGCCGGGCGAACAAGGCGATGAGCAGACCGATCGTGCCCGCTCCGAGGACGAGCGCCCGGTCGCCGGGTTCCAGTGCTGCACCCCGAACGGAACGCAGCGCGTTACCGCCCGGTTCGACGAGCGCGCCGAGCACGTCGTCGGCGGTGTCGGGCAGCTCGAACAGCGAGGTGGCGGGCACCGCGAGCTGTTCGGCGAGGGCACCGGGGAAGCCGCCGAGGATGCCGACCTCGAAGCGGAACTCGCAGACATGCTGCAGGCCGCGGAGGCACCGACGGCACACCCCGCAGCCGAGCATGGTGTCACCGGTGACCCGGCGACCGAGCCACCGCCCGTCGACGCCATCGCCGAGCGCGGTTACGGTCCCTGTCCACTCATGGCCGATCCGCATCGGGTACCGGGCCTTGCCGTCGTGCAGGTACTGCATCTCGCCGGTGAAGAACTCGACGTCGGTTCCGCAGACGCCGACTCTCGCGACATCGACGACGACCTGGCCGGGTCCCGCAACCGGCGGGGCGACATCCTGCACGGATGCTTCCCCGGGCGCGGTGATGACAAAGGCCTTCATGGTGCTTCCTTTCGGCGTGGATCACGAGATCAGCCTGGGAAGCTCCACGAGCTGGTACGAAGCGGGTTCGGGTGCGCGTCAGGCAGGCTTCGCGTACCGGCCGATTTCCTGAAGCGCCCAGGAGTTGCCGTCAGGATCGCTGAAGTACGCGTACTTGACGCCACCCATGTCGTGGATCTCGGTGATCTGCAGGCCACGGTTCACGAGTTCGTCCCGTGCTGCGCCGATGTCGGAGACGACCAGGTGCAGGTTCTTGACCGTGCCGTGCTCAGGTCCATTCCCCATGCCGGTCCCGATGACCACGGAGCACGCCGAGCCCGGAGGGGTCAGCTGCACGATCCGCATTCCGTTGCCTGGCTGCACATCGTGATCCAGGTGGAAGCCGACAACATCCACGTAGAAGGCCTTGCTCCGTTCGACGTCCGCAACGGGCAACGGCACAAGCTCCAGTCGCATGTCCATGGTCGTCACTGTATCAAGGAGCGACAGCCACTCGCGGCGAACGGCGCCGCGGCGTAGCGTGGCCTCGTGACACCGTCCGACAGCTTCTGAGGAGGAATCGTGACCACCCTCGACAACCGGCCGAACACCGCTCTGCTCGTCATCGACGTCCAGACCGGTTTCGTGAAAGACGCCTACGATCGGGACGCGATCGTCGGGAACGTCAGCACCGTCGTCGACAAGGCGCGAGCCGCCGGCGTCGACCTCATCTGGGTGCAGCACCACAACGACGACCAGCCGCAGGGGAGTGCTTCCTGGCAGCTCGTACCCGAACTCGTGCGCCTCGAGGCGGAACCGCTCGTGCACAAGGCGTACGCCGACGCCTTCGAGGACACCGACCTCGAGTCCGTGCTCGCCGAACGCGGCATCGGCGGTCTTGTGATCGCCGGTGCGCAAACGGATGAGTGCATCCGGTCGACGCTCCACGGCGCGATCGTCCGCGGCTACGACGCCATCCTCGTCAGTGATGCCCACACCACCGAGGACCTGAGCGGCTTTGGTGCGCCGCCGCCGGACCTGGTGATCGCCCACACCAACCTGTACTGGGAATACCACACGGCCCCCGGGCGGACAGCGGGCACGGTGACCACTGCCGACCTTGACTTCACGGCGCCGTCCTCCTGAGGCGACCGGGCCGGCGGACGGAAACAGCGCTTCGCTCGAGGCTGGGAAATCGCCGGGACGGACTTCCGTGGCCCGCGGGGGCGCAGCACACTGGATGCCGAAAGTGAAAGCTCAAACCTCGCGCGACCCGAACGTGGAGTGACGAATGGGCAGGATTACGCAGGCCTCGATAGTGCGACCGGGTCGGATCGGAAGGAGAGCCGGCGTCGGCATCCTGGCGGCGGCGCTCATCGTCGCGGGTGTCACGGCGGCCGCGCCGCGCGCCGAGGCGGAGGTCCGGACAGTAGCAACCGCTGCAGCTGCCGCGCACTCCGTGTCAGAGACAGTCCCCGCTGCCGCGGCAGTGTCCTCGGTGAAGGCCCTCGACTCCGACCAGGTCATCACCGACCCGGCGTGGTTCACCGCAGCCTATGCCGAGGGATTCCGGCTCTACATTCTGGCGTCGACCGACTGGGGCACCTGCACCCCCGCGGCCCACGCCCAGCCGCAACTGCAGATGGCCCTCGACGCCGGGCTGAAGGTCGCCGCATACACCCGCAATCCCGCCTGCTGGCAGGCCGGCATCGCTGCGACGGGTCCGTACAGCACCCGGCTCCAGTTCTTCGCCCTCGACATCGAGACCGGCAGCCCGCCCCTCACCCGGGACATGATCACGGGGGTGCAGGAGCTCGGAGTGCGCCCGGTCGTCTATAGCGGAGCGGCGATGTGGCCGCTCCTGATGGGAGAAACGACCGAATTCTCCGACGTCGCCCTGTGGGACACCGCAACCGGTCCCCTCGACTATCCGAGCTGGACTGCCGACGTCCTCGCACCCGAACCGGTGCCGTACGGCGGCTGGAATGACTCGGGCAACCTGCGGATCGGCGTGCAGCAGGAGTTCGAGCGCACCCTGAACGGCGTCAGGGTCGACCTTGATTCCTTCGACGCCGAATTCCTGTATTGAGACGGCCTCCCGCCGGTGCCGCCCTCTACTGACGCGAGAAAGCGGATGCCGCGAGCACCTGCTCCGGGGTCGGCCGCACCCCGGTGTACAGCTCGAACTGGTGAGCGGCCTGCAGCGCGATGACCTCGGCCCCGGTCACGACCCGCTTCCCGGCCGCACGCGCCGCGCGGATCAGGGGCGTTTCCGCCGGAAGGGCGACCACATCGAAGACGGTCGTGGCCGCGTCGACGGTGCCGAGCGGGTATGCGAGGCTCTCGGACTCTGCGCCACCGCTCATCCCGTTCGGGGTCACGTTGACGATCAGCGGTGCGGTCTCGGCTCCCGGGTCCGGCAGCCACCGGTAGCCGAGCTCGTCAGCGAGCAGGCGACCGCTGGTCTCGTTGCGGGCGATGATGGTTCCGTCGGAGAAACCGGCGTCCCGGAAGGCCGCACCGACGGCCTTCCCCATTCCACCGCTCCCTCGGAGCAGGAACGGTGTGCCCGGATCGATGCCGTGCTCGGCGATGAGCTCGGCAATGGCCAGGTAGTCTGTGTTCGACGCCTTCAGGACCCCGTTGTCGTTGACGATGGTGTTCACCGAGCGGATGGCGGTCGCGGAGGCATCCATCTCGTCGACGAGCGCGATGACGTCCTCTTTGAAGGGCATCGACACGGAGCAGCCGCGGATGCCGAGCGCCCGCACGCCGCCGATCGCCGCGGTGATGTCGGTTGTCGTGAATGCCTTGTAGATGAAGTCGAGGCCGAGCTCGTCGTAGAGGTAGTTGTGGAAACGGGTGCCGATGTTGCTCGGGCGGGCCGCGAGCGAGATGCACAGCTGCGTGTCCTTGTTGAGCGCTGGTTTCATGGTTCTTCTCCCGGGATGAGGTGCGGTCTTTCCACGGTAACCCGGACGCCCCGTCCGAAGGTCCGAGACGGGGTCGAGGAGATCGGGTTCAGGAGATGACCGAGGCTGTCCCGGACACCACGATGCCGCCGGTCTCGGGGATATCGACGGTGAGCAGGCTCGGGCGGCCGACGTGACGGCCCTGGTGGATCAACACTCGCGCCGGGGCGTCGACGAGGCCCAGCGCCCGGAGGTAGCCGCCGACGGAGGCCGCCGCAGAGCCCGTCGCCGGGTCCTCGGTCATGGTCCCGACCGGGAAGAGGTTCCGCGCCTCGAACTCGAGCGGCCCCAGCACGCGGAGGGTCGTCACGGTGCCCGCCCAGCCCTCTGCGTCCATCAGGGCACGCACCTGGGCAGGGTCGAACCGGAAGCCGTCGAAGGTCGCCGTCTCCGCGAAGACGAGCACGGGGTGCACGTTGCCCGCGAAGGCGAGCCGGGGCGGGTAGTCCGGGTGCAGGTCGGCGGTGTCGACGCCGAGCAGCCGCAGCAGGTGCTCGAGCACCGATGCCCCGATCGGCTCCACCCGCGGCTCGACACTCGTGAACGAGGCCACGATCCCGTCAGCGGTGCGCCGGGTGGCGATCCTCACCTCCCCGATCTTCGTCTCGAACACGAAGGATTCTGCGTCACCGCGGCCGGCGAGCGCAACGGCGGTCGCGATCGTCGCGTGACCGCAGAACGGCACTTCCGCCGTGGGGGAGAAGTAGCGGATGCCCGCTCTTCCCGGGTCCTGCGGGGTCGGCGGCCGGGTCAGGAACGCGGTTTCCGCGTAACCGAGCGCCGCCGCGATCCGCTGCATCTCGGCGTCGGGGAGCGTGCTCGCGTCGAGCACGACACCGGCCGGGTTGCCACCGGTGGGCTCGGCGGCGAAGGCGGTCAGGCGCAGGATCTCGGTCTCGTCGGACATGCTCAACACCCTAGGCCACCGGTGCGACGCCGCCCCGGGGGTGCAAAGCTGAGAGACATGATGATCAGCAACACGGATGCCGCCGGGCGAGTCGAACCCGACTGGGTGCGCCACGCGATCTGGTGGCAGCTGTACCCGCTCGGTTTCGTCGGTAGCTACCCGATCGCCCCTTGCGAACCCGTTCCCGGTGCCGGCGAGCACCGCCTGCTGCGGATCGTGGCCTGGCTCGACCATGCGATCGAGCTCGGCGCATCGGGCGTTGCCCTCGGCCCGGTCTTCGCCTCGACGAGCCACGGCTACGACACGAGCGACTACTACCGTATCGACCCGCGCCTCGGCGATGAGGCCGACTTCGACACCCTCGTCGCCGAAGCGCACGCCCGCGGGCTGCGCGTGCTCCTCGACGGGGTGTTCAACCACGTCGGCCCGGATTTCCCGCGCTACCGTGAGGCGATCGAGCAGGGCCCCGGAAGTGCCGCGGCAGCCTGGTTCCAGGCCGGAACCCGGGCCGGCCTCCCGGGAGGCGAGGCCGGTTTCGGAACCTTCGAGGGGCATCCGGGGCTCATCAGTCTCGACCACGGCAACCCGGAGGTCGCCGACTACGTGACCGGCGTCCTCGAGCACTGGCTCGACCGCGGCGCGGACGGCTGGCGGCTCGACGCCGCATACGCGGTCCCCGCCGAATTCTGGGCCGGGGTCCTGCCGCGGGTGCGGGAACGCCACCCGCAGGCGTGGTTCCTCGGCGAGGTCATCCACGGCGACTACCCGGCGATCGTCTCGGCGGCCACCCTCGACTCCGTCACGCAGTACGAGCTCTGGAAGGCGATCTGGAGCAGCCTCAACGATCACAACCCGCACGAGCTGGCCTGGTCGCTCGGCAGGCACAACGGCTTCCTCGACAGCTTCACCCCGGCGACCTTCGTCGGCAACCACGACGTCACCCGGATCTCGACCCGCCTCGAGGATCCGCGGCACCTCGCCCACGCGCTCGCCGTGCTCTTCACGACCGGAGGAACCCCGTCGATCTACGCGGGGGACGAATACGGCTACGCGGGCCTGAAGACCGAGGAGTACGGCGGCGACGACGCGATCCGGCCGGAGTTCCCGGCGGACGGCCCTCCGGCGCTCACCGACACCGAACGCACGGTCTACCGGCTGCACCAGGACCTGATCGGGCTGCGCCGGCGGCATCCGTGGCTGCACGAGGCCCGAACCCGCATCCTGGACAGCGGGGCCGACCACCTCGTCTACGAGGCGCGGGCCGGTGACGACACGCTCGTCGTCGCGCTCAACCTCGGCGACCAGCCGTGCGGCGTCGACCTGGGCCGCTCGGGGCTGACCCAGCTCCTGCCGGGGGGCACGCCGGCGCCGCTGGGGCCGCGTGTCACGATCGCGCCGCACGGCTGGCAGGTGCTCGCGCCCGCCGCGAGCGACTCGGCACGGTAGACCCGATGCGGTCGGGGCCGGGGCGGCGCGGCCCCGGTCAGCGCCGCTGCTCGAGGCGCAGCGTGGCCAGAGGCACGTTCAGGAAGTCGATCAGGGGTGTCAGCGCCTCGAAACGTTCGATCACGAGCGTGAGGAAAGCATCCGTTTCGGCCACCGATGCCGGCAGGGTCGCGAAGGCGGCCCACTGGCGGCGGCGCAAGAGGTCGACCGCGGGGTGATCGACGGGGTATCCGCGCGGCGGACGCACCAGCGGATTGCCGTCGGCGGGGTCGAACATGCCCGTGAGCCGGGGATCGGCGAGCAGGGCGCGAAGCTCCCCGTGGTGCGCGACGATGTGGTCGCGAATCGCCGTGAGATGCTCGGGGGAGGGCGCATAGCTGCCGCCCGCGACCAGGACCTCGTGGCCGGAGACGCTGAGGAAGTAACCGGCACCGGTCTTCTCCGAACCCCCGAGAGGCCAGGACGCGGCGACGTTCGTCTTGTACGGGGACTTGTCCTTCGAGAACCGCACGTCGCGGTAAATGCGCATGATCGCCTTCTGCGGCGGCCGCACGTGCCCGGGCGCGAATCCCGCGAGGGACTCGTTGACCCGGTCGACCAGGTCGAGCATCGGCTCCCTGACCTCGCTCAGGTACACCGGCTTGTGTTCCTCGAACCAGCCCCGGTCGTTGTGTCCTTCCAACTCGCGCAGGAACTGCAGCGCCTCACCGGAAAAGTGCGTTGTCATACTCTCGCCTCCTCTCGTAGTCTGGCAGCACCGGTGGTCGGGCCGACGCCCGAATGCGGTCGAACGCTGGTCAGCGTCAGTGGCCCGTGCTACTTTTTGCGGCATGGAGCAGAGAGAGCTATTTCTTCAGTCGGATGCCGCGTTGCGCTCTGTCATCGACCGGATCACGCCGGAGCAGCTGACCCTGCCGGCTCCCGCGGAGTGGACCAGCACGGAGAATCCCACGATCAGGGACATCCTCGCCGCGCACGCACGCGACGAGGCCTGGGTCGGGGACGTGCTCGCGGGCCACACCATCGAGGAAGTCGGTGACCGCTTCAACGGCGACCTGCTCGGCGGGGACCCGATCGCGAGCTACAACCGGCTCAACGACGAGGCCACCGCCGCCGTGCGGCAGGACCTCGATCCCGCAGCGATCGTGCACCTCCAGTATGGCGATTACCCGCTCGCCGAGTACCTGCAGCACACGAGCATCTACCGGGCCTTCCAGGCGTGGTCGATCGCGAACTACCTCGGCCTGGAGTACGCGCTGCCGGCTCCACTGGTCGACTTGCTCTGGGAGCAGATCCTGCCCCAGGTGGACGACTGGCGCCAGTATGGAGTCTTCCCTCCCGAGGTCGAGGTTCCCGCCGACGCCGACAAGGAGACCCGGCTGCTCGGCACGACCGGCTTCTGGAAGCCCAGCCGCAGCACGGACTGACCGGCGCCAACCGACGGGGTCCCTCGGCGCCCGGCTGCTACTTTCCCGAGGAGAGCCCGTTGTAGTGGTGCTCGAAGACCAGGCTCGTGCGCGTCGAGGCGACCGCGGGGTTCGCCGACAGGTTCTCGAGCACGAAGTCGCGCACATCGTCGGAGTCGCGGGCCACGAGATGGATGATGAAGTCCTCTGTGCCGCCGAGGAAGAAGACCTGCACGACCCGCGGCATCGCCCGGATCTCGTCCCGGAACGCCGGGATCTGCGTGCGCGCCCCCGATCGGATGCTGACACTGATCAGCGCCTGAAGGCCGAGCCCGAGCGCCTTCGGGTCGACGAGCGTCGTGAACCGGGTGATGATGCCGCGCGTGACGAGGGAGCGCACCCGGACGATGCACGTCGATTCCGCGATCCCCGCCGCGGTCGCAAGCCGGCTGTTGCTCATCCGCGAGTCGGCCTGGAGGAGGGCCACGAGCGTACTGTCCACGGTATCGAGTTCATCGCCGCCCCGAATCCTCTTCGTTTCCGTCATGCGTGGGCCCCTCTCAACTGAATATCGCGCTGTCTTTCGACCAAGTATCGCGGATTCCACGCTTGTCACGTGCACGAAACGAATACCGAGCATTATTTTCCCTATCCACCGGTAAGTCCGGCCCAAACCGCAGACGGAGTTCCCCATGAAGGTCGGCATCCCCACCGAGATCAAGAACAACGAGAATCGGGTGGCCATCACCCCCGCCGGCGTGCACGAACTCTCCATCCGCGGCCACGAGGTCCTCGTGCAGGCGGGCGCCGGCGTCGGCTCCGGGTTCAGCGACGACGCCTTCCGCGTCGCGGGCGCGGCCATCCTCGGCACTGCCGCCGAGGTCTGGGCCGCCGCGGAGCTGCTGCTCAAGGTCAAGGAACCCATCGAAGCCGAATACCCGCTGATGCGCGCCGGGCAGGTGCTCTTCACCTACCTGCACCTCGCCGCGTCCCGTCCGACCACGGATGCCCTCCTCACCTCCGGCACGACGGCGATCGCCTACGAGACCGTCCAGCTCGCCGACCGCAGCCTGCCGCTGCTGTCCCCGATGAGCGAGGTCGCCGGGCGCCTGTCCGTCCAGGTCGGCGCGTACCACCTGATGAGCGCGAACGGCGGAAACGGCATCCTGCTCGGCGGCGTCGCGGGCACCCCCAAGGCGAAGGTCGTCATCATCGGCGGCGGGGTCGCAGGTGAGCACGCCGCGGCGAACGCCCTCGGCATGGGAGCGGACGTCACGATCATCGACCTCTCGATCGCCCGGTTGCGGCAGCTGGAGAACCGGTTCACCGGCGCCATCCAGACCCGCGCATCCACCCGCTACGAGATCGCGGAGCAGGTCCGTGGCGCCGACCTCGTGATCGGCTCCGTGCTCATCCCCGGGGCGCAGGCGCCGAAGCTCGTCACCGACGCCATGGTCGCCACGATGAAACCGGGTTCCGTGCTCGTGGACATCGCGATCGACCAGGGCGGCTGCTTCGAGGGATCCCACGCCACGACCCACGACAAGCCCACCTTCGCCGTGCACGACAGCATCTACTACTGCGTCGCCAACATGCCGGGAGCAGTCCCCGCGACGTCGACCCGTGCGCTCACCAACGCGACCCTGCCCTACGTGATCGCGCTCGCCGACAAGGGCTGGAAGCAGGCCATCTCCGACGATGCCGCACTCGCCAAGGGCCTGAACGTGCACGCGGGCCGCATCACGAACGAGCACGTGGCCGCCGCGTTCGGCGCCCCGGTCCTGACCCTCGCGGAGATCGTCGGCTAGCCGACGGTCCAGGCTGCGAGGGACTCGACCGTGTCGAGGACCTCGCTGCCGTCGGCATCCGCGAGCTGGATGCGGAAACTCGTCGCGGCCCGCGCGGTGCACACCGTCAGGACCGCACGGGAACCGTCCGCGGCGTTCGCCCAGCGCAGCTCGAGCACGTCCCTGCCATAGGCCGACCAGGTGAACTGGCCGTCGAACGCGGGATGGGCGGAACGGAGCCGCACGAGGCCGAGCTGGGCGCGGGTCACGTCGCTCGCGAGCGCCTCCTCGACCTCGGCGGCCGGGTAGCGGTGCCGGTTCACGTCGCGCCCGCTCCCGGTCTCGGCGAACTGCTCCCGGTCGTCGAGACCGCCGAGCAGGCCGACGTAGTAGGTTTGCGGGCGTCCGGGCAGGAAGTGCTGCACGGCACGCGCGACCAGATAGGCGACGACGTCGCCGCCGAGCGTGCTGAAGAACGTGGCATTGATCTGGTGCGGCAGGGTCGACCATTCCGGCACGACCGAGGCGACGGATGAGTGCCCGTGCGTGGCTTCGGCGGCTCGCGCGAACACCTCCGCCATTTCCGCTTCGCTCAGCAGACCCGGCCGTCCTCCGGCCGGACCGGCGTCGATCACGCCGATGCCGTCGTGGGTGTCGAGCACCGTGACCGCGTTGGCCGGACGGATCTCGAACCAGTGGGCGAGGCGGTCGACCGTGCCGGTGCCCAGGGAGTGCAATAGGAGCGGCGCGAGCGCGAAGTCGTAGACCCAGTCGACGAGGGGCGCGATCGCGAGCTGCTGGGCGTAGTGCCCGTGCACCTCGACGAGCACGGCGAGGTTCTCCGCGCGGGCGAGGTCCGCGACGACCTCGACGAAGGCGAGAGTCTCCGGGGTCATGAAGCTGTCGGTGCCCGGGGTCTTCACGGCGTAGCCGACCGCGTCGAGCCGCACCGTCGATACGCCGCCGTCGGCGAGCACGCGGAGCACCCGGCGCAGGTAGGCGATGGCGACCGGATTGGCGACGTCGAGGTCGACCTGGCTGGGCAGGAACGTCGTCCAGACGAGATGCCGGGAGCCGTCTGACCCGCGGTATCCCGTGAAGGGCAGTCCCGGCCGCGGTCGGTAGAACGCCGTCAGTTCGGCCTCGGTTGCGCCGTGCGGGAAGACGGTGCCATAGGTGAGGAACATGCCGTCCCAGAGCGACTCCGCGCCGCGGGCCAGCCAGTCGGTGAACTCCACCGAGGACGCCGAGACGTGGTTGACCACGAGATCGGCGGTCAGCCCGCGGTCGCCTGCCAGGTCGCGGATCTCGGGCCAGGTGCCGAGGCGCGGATCGACCGCCGTGTGGTCGACCGGGTCGAAGCCGGCATCCGCCCCGTCGAACGGCACGTAGAACGGCAGCACGTGCACACTGCCGAAGTCCCGCAGGGGCCCGTCGAGGAGCGCGGCCAGCGCGGGGATCGTGCCGCCGATGCGGTCGGCGTAGACGAGGAGTTCAACGTCGGTCATGGGCACCTGCCTTCCCTAGAGCCGCCACCCTACGCTGCACGGTCAACTCGCGGGTGAACCGAGGGGAGCTGCGGTGACCGGGGCGACGGGAGCGGCTCCGACGATGTGGGCATGGATTTCCTTCGTGAGCTCATGAACGCGCCGGGTGAGCTCGGTGTTGGTGAGCAGTTCCTGGTCGCTCATCTTGAAATCATGGTCGGCCTTCGCCTGCTGGAATCCGGCCTGCCGGTTCTGGCCGATCATCACGAACGTCGAGAGGAAGATGGCCTCGAGAGACACCACGAGGGTTAGGGTCGGCCACGGGCTCGGTTCGAAGAACAGCATCCAGCCGGCGAACACGACGGCATGCAGGTAGACGAACCGCATCGATCCCGCGAAGGCCGTGACGGCATCCGCGATGCGCAGCTGCACACTCGCGGCACGACGCTTCGCCTCAGCGAGCACGATCGGGTGGTGGTCGCCGGTCGCCAGGATGTGCCTGGGGAGGATGGACGACAGGTGCGGGGTAGCCGCGGTG
The DNA here is from genome assembly GCF_035018685.1 of Cryobacterium sp. RTC2.1. Classification (NCBI taxonomy): domain Bacteria; kingdom Bacillati; phylum Actinomycetota; class Actinomycetes; order Micrococcales; family Microbacteriaceae; genus Cryobacterium; species Cryobacterium sp. RTC2.1. Next base: position 6,882 of record NZ_JASJXJ010000012.1, on the reverse strand, counting down.
CTGGTGCTCATGCCCCGAGGCTACCCGGCGCGCCTGCTATTCGGGCACGACCAGTGCGGGGGTGTCCTGGCGCAGCGTCTCTCCGCGGAAGAAGCTCGGCCTGGCCAGGAAGGTGAGGCCCATGACGGCGAGTCCGAGTACGAGCAGGCCGACGCCGATCACGAAGACCAGTCCGATCCCGAAGAGCTCCGAACCGCTGCCGAAGTCGGGGCTCCAGGCGCTCACGGCGGTCTGCACGAACACGACGGTGAGGATCAGCCCGCCCGCCGCCGGCACCAGGAGCCGCAGGAAGAAGTTGCGCACACTGGAGAACAGGCTCTGGCGGAAGTACCAGACGCAGGCGAAGGAGGTGAGTGCGTAGTAGAAGCAGATCATCAGCCCGAGCGACTGGATGGTGTCGTTCAGGACGTTGACGCTGATGATCGTCATGACGGCGTAGAACCCGGCCGCGATGGCCCCGGCTGCGATCGTCGCGAAGCCGGGCGAGCCGAAGCGCTTGCTGACCCTGGCGAAGTGCGGCGGGAGGGCGTGGTAGTGCGCCATCGACAGCAGGGTGCGGGCAGGGGAGGCCATCGTCGACTGCAGCGAGGAGGCGGAACTGGCCAGCACGGCCATCGACATCAGGATCGCGACCGGCCCCATCACGGGCCCGGCGATCGCGGCGAAGATGTTGCCCTGGTTGTCCGGGTTGCTCAGGCCGATTCCCTCGGCGCCGACGCCGGACACCATCATGGTGGCCACGATCAGCACGAGGTAGAGGCCGAGCACGACGAGGGCGGTCAGGGTGCCGGCCTTGCCCGCGGTCCCCTTCGTTCCCTTGGTCTCCTCGTTCACGGTGAGGCAGACGTCCCAGCCCCAGTAGACGAAGATCGCCAGGGAGATGCCGGCGGCCAGCTGGCTGAAACTGTCGACCCTGGTGGGGTCGAACCAGGTCCAGTCGAAGGCGAGCGCGGTGGTGGACGCACCGTTCGTCGCGTTGACGATGGCCGAGACGCTGAAGATGAGGAGGACGACGATCTGGAAGCCGACCATGCTGTACTGCACGAGCTTGGTGGCGTGCAGCCCGCGGTAGCTCACCCAGACGGCGAGGGCCACGAAGACGAGACAGGTTGCGATGTTGATGAAGGTATTGTCGGCGAGCGCGGCGAGATCCGGGTTCGCGAAGACCTCACCGAGGAAGACGTAGAAGAAGCTGACGGCCACGCCGGCGAGGCTCGAGAGCACGATGATGTTGGCCGCGAGCATGCCCCAGCCGCTCATCCAACCGACGAAGGGACCGAACGCCTTGGTGGTCCAGGTGAAGGAGGTTCCGCTGTCGGGGGAGTCGGCATTGAGCTCCCGGTAGGCGAGGGCGACGAGGATCATCGGGATGAACGCCAGGATGAACACGGCCGGCAGCTGCTTGCCGACCTCGGCAACGGTCGCGCCGAGCGAGCTTGTGAGGCTGTACGCCGGGGCGACGGAGGAGATGCCGAGCACGACGACGGCGAGCAAGCCGAGCTGCCCGCCTTTGAGGCCCTTCTTCGTGATGCCGTGCTTGCTCCCCGCCGCGTCGTGCAGCGTTGAGCTGTGCACGAGGTGGACGTCGGTGAACGGCTGCGATGAGGTCGGCGCCGACCCTCGGGTGGACTGCTGGGTCATGTGTGGTCCCTTTCCTCGGGCCGGGCGCATCGACGCGCGAACGGCCCGTTCGGGTACTGCGGTGTATCCGATGGACTAAATGAATTGAGTTCGTTTATTCTGGGGGTGAGTCAGGCGGATTGCAAGCACTTACCGCAGATTCACCGGCGGGCGCCAGAGCGGCGCGTGTGGTTAACCGCAAACTTGCGTGGTAATTCGCAGGTAAACCGCCTTTTTCCGGCGCTCTGCTTGTTCGGGGATCAATCGCTCAGCACACTGGGCGCAGGTGCTGGGATTCCAGGATCAGTCACGATTCACGAGGAGCACCTCCCATGACCGGATTTTCGCTGGCCCCTGCACGCTCGCTCAGGCTCATCGCGGTCCTCGCCGCCGTCGCCGTGGGCATCACCCTCGGCGCGACCCCGGCGCGCGCCGCTGTCACGGACCCGCCGACGGTCGTCAGCCTGACCTTCGACGACGGCAACGCCGACCAGCTCGCCGCGGTGGCCACCCTGAACCAGTTCGGGATGAAGGGCACCTTCTTCATCACCACCGGCTTCATCGACAACCCCGGCTGGCTGACCAGGGCAGACCTCACGAGCATCGCCGCCGCCGGTCACGAGATCGCCGGCCACACGGTCACCCACCCCGACCTCCTCACCCTCCCCGCGGACGAAGCCACCCGGCAGGTCTGCCAGGGCCGGGCGACCCTCGCCGACTGGGGCTTCCCGACGCGAAGCTTCGCCTACCCCTTCGCAACGGTGGATGCCGCGACCGAGGCGATCGTCCAGGCCTGCGGGTTCAACAGCGCCCGCGGCCTCGGCGACATCGACACCCGGTTCGGCTGCACGGGCTGCGGATTCGCCGAAACCATTCCTCCGGCCGACGCGTACCTCACCCGCGCCCCCGACGAGGTCGACACGACCTGGACCCTCGCAGACCTCGAGAACACGGTCACGAACGCCGAGACGGCGGGCGGGGGCTGGGTGCAGCTCACCTTCCACCACCTCTGCGCCGGAAGCTGCGACGCGCTCTCCGTCGACCCGGCGGTCTTCGCCCAGTTCGCTGCCTGGCTCTCCACGCGTGCCGCATCCAACAACACCACGGTCAAGACCGTCGGAGACGTCATCGGCGGCGCCGTCAAGCCGGTCGTTCCCGTCACGACGACCTCGACAGTGGCCCCCGGTCCCGGCGTGAACGGGGTGGTCAACCCGAGCCTCGAGACAGCGGGAACCACTGGCCTCCCACAGTGCTGGGCCGTCGGCGGTTTCGGCACGAACACCGCGGCCTTCAGCACGGTCTCCGCCGCGCACACCGGCACCAAGGCCGAGCAGCTGGTCGTGAGCAACCTCGTCAGCGGCGACTCGAAACTCATCCTCACCCAGGACCTCGGCGCCTGCGCCCCCACGGTCACCCCCGGGCACACCTACTCCCTGCGCGCGTGGTACACCTCAACGGTCACCACCCAGTTCGACGTCTATCTGCGCAACTCGATCGGCAGCTGGAGCTACTGGACGTCGAGTCCGTACTTCCCGGCAGGCTCCGCATACGCGCAGGCCCTCTACACGACGGCGGCCATCCCGGCCGGCACGACCGGACTGAGCTTCGGCCTCAACCTGATCCTCAACGGAACCCTCGTGACCGACGACTACGCCCTCTATGACAGCGTCGGCGCCCCGGGAATCCTCGTGCCCGCCACCCCGACCGTGACCGGTTCCGCCTCCGTCGGCAGCACCCTGACCGCGGTCCCCGGCGCCTGGTCGCCGGCCACAGCAGCCTTCGCCTACCAGTGGCTGCGTGACGGCGCGGACATCCCCGGGGCGACATCCGCCACCTATACGCCCGTCGCGGCCGACCTCGGCACGGCCCTTTCGGTGCGCGTCACGGGATCCGCGCCCGGTTACCTGCCGGTCTCCGCGGCGGCGACCTCGGTGCCGACCGCCGTCGTCGTCGCCGGTACTCTCGTCGTCGGCACCCCCACGATCACCGGGACGGCCGCCGTCGGCGCGCTCCTCACGGCGATACCGGGCACCTGGGCGCCGGCCGGCGTGAACTTCGCCTACCAGTGGCTCGCCAACGGCACGCCCATCGCAGGGGCCACCGCCGCCGGCTACACCCCGGTCGCCGCGGATGCCGGCACGACGCTCACCGTGCGGGTCACCGGCACGGCGCCCGGCTACCAGCCCGCTTCAGCTGTCTCTGCGCCCACCGGTGCGGTCGCGGCCGGCGGGATCGGAACGGCCACGCCGGTGATCTCCGGGACCGCTTCGGTCGGCGCGGTACTGACCGCGATCCCGGGCACCTGGACGCCTGCCGGGGTGGGTTTCGCCTACCAGTGGCTCGCAAACGGCACGGCCATCTCGGGCGCCACGTCGGCCGGCTACACCCCGGTCGCCGCGGATGCCGGAGCGGCGCTCACCGTCCGGGTCACCGGCTCGGCGCCCGGCTACCAGCCCGCGTCAGCGGTCTCGGCGCCCACGGCACCGGTCTCCCTCGCGACGGTCACCCGGGTCGCGGGAACCGACCCGTACTCGACGGCGATCGCCGTCTCCCAGGGCTTCGCGCCCGGCGTCTCCCGCGTCTACCTCGTCAGCGGCACGAGCTTCGCCGACGCCCTCAGCGCCGGGCCAGCCGCCGCGCACTTCGGCGGCCCCGTGCTCCTGACCGGTCTCACCGCGCTTCCGGCAGGGGTCAGGGCCGAACTGGTCCGGCTGCACCCGGGCAAGATCGTCATCGTCGGCGGAACCGCAAGCGTGTCCGCGGCGGTCGCGGCCGAGCTCGCGGGCATCGCACCCGTCGCACGGCTGGCCGGCGCCGACCGGTACGCCACCTCCCGCCTCGTGGCATCGGATGCCTTCGGCAGCCTCGCGGCGACGGCCTACGTCGCGACAGGGGCCGACTTCCCCGGAGCGCTCGCGGCAGCATCCGCCGCCGCCCGCGCGGGCGCACCGGTCGTTCTCGTGCCGGCTGGCGGCTTCCTGCCCGACCTCGCGACGGCCGCCCTGCTGCGCACCCTGCACACCAGGACCGTGAAGATCGCGGGCGGGACGGCGGACGTGACGAGCCTCACCGAGTTCTGGCTGAAGCTGCAACTCGGCGGCGCTTCGGTGACCCGGTACAGCGGCGCAGATCGCTACGCGACCAGCGCGGCGCTCAACCTCAACGCCTTCACGTCCGCGACGACGGTGTACCTCGCGAGCGGAACGAGCTACCAGGATGCCCTGGTCGGCTCGGCGCTCGCCGGGGCGAAGTCGGCTCCGCTGTATCTCACGCCCGCGACGTGTGTGCCCCGGGCGACGCTCACCGCGATCACCCGCCTCGGCGCGACCCGGGTGGTCCTGATCGGAACGGCGACCGCCCTCACCGGTGACGTCGCGGCGCTCAAGCCGTGCCCGTGAGCCAGTGATGCTCCGGGCGCCGCACGACCCGCGGCGCCCGCGGCAGCTCGCACGGCACGACAGGCCGGGCGGATGCTCAGGGTTGGCGCAGGCCGCCGATCCGGTCGACGAGGGCCTCGAGTCCGAACTCGAACGCGACATCCGCCCGCGCCCTGCCCGCGTTCTGCTGCCCGTGCCGCACCGCTGCGCTGAAGATCGGACTCGACTCGGCGAGCGCACCGGTCTCGAAGATGTCGGCCGGAGCCGTCACATCGAAAGCCGCGCCGAAGATGAACGACTCGAGTGCGACGATCGAGGGCACGATCTGTGCAGAAGGCACCCCGGCGGAGGACAGTCCCGCCGCGACGGTCTCGTACATGCGCAGGGTTTGCGGTGCGCCCGTGACCGGGAGCACCGCAACAATCGAGATCAACGGAACGTGCGTTGCGAAGATGTCCCGGTACGACCACGCCCAGCGGCGCAGGGCCGTGTCCCACGGCTCTGAGCCGAAGCCGGCCACATCGACCATCGTCATCACGTGGTCCTGCAACCACTGCAGCACGACGTGCTTCGATGCCGCGTGGTTGTACAGCGCGGAGGGAGCTACTCCCAGACTCCTGGCCAGGCCGGACATCGTGAAACTTTCGTAGCCGGCCGCCCCGATCAGCCGGAGGGCCGCAGCGGTGATGCGCGGTTTCGTCAGAACCGTCTCAAGCGGCCTTCCGGCCCTGCGGTGACCGGCGTCGTCTGCGTCGCTCATCGGGCTCTTCTCTCGGTGGGCAGTCTCGGTGGATGGCGTCGTTACAGTACATCACCCTGGTGACGCATCACCCAGGCGACGACACGGGGTCAGATCGCACTGTCGAGGAGGACCTGGACGAGGGCGCGCGTGGCAATCACTGTGGTGTGCTTCCTGGGCGGTCGTGCTGACCTGTTGTGGGGGAGTCCGCGGAACCCGGCTTCTGTTGCCTGCGCTTGCGCCGGCGGCGATGGACCCACAGCAGCACCCCGGCGCCGGCGAGCAGGGCCGCGAACACCAGGATCCAGAATTTCGAGGTGGCGTAGTCGAGAAGGCCCGGTGCCGGAATCGTGGTGAGCTGGGCGCCGGCCTCGAAGAGCACGGCGGCGGGCTTGGCAGAGCCGTCTGCGCGGAGCAGCCCGCCGGCATCCGTCTTTGTATCGGCAAAGGTCGCCACGCTGAGGCGGGACAGTCCGGCGCGCTCCGCGGCCAGGAGTACCCGGGCGACGTCGGAGGCCTGCCGTGCCTCGGTCTTCGGCAGGGGTCCCCAGCCGCCCTCGCTGCTGAGCCCGGTCACCGTCAGCAGCACGGCCCGGTCGGGGAGCGCGGCGCGCACAGCCCCGATCGCTGCGGTCGGGTCACCGCCTCCGGTCAGGTGCAGGGACACGGCGTCGACCAGCCCCGCCATCGACGGATCGGCCGCGGCCGCACTCGTCGCCCAGGAGACGGTCTGCGGCGTGCCAGGGTCGAGCTCCCGCAGGACGGAGCCGGTGTGCAGGAGGAACGCCCGGATCTCGGCGGGGCTCGGAGACCCGGTCGTGCGCTGCTCCGGCCGGTCGGCGAGGTCCCAGAGGGCGAGGGCCGGTTGGCCGCGCACCGCGGTCGCGATGGCCGTGAGGTGGGCGTCGGCAGCGACCCAGTTCGCGGGGGTGAGGTCGGGGAAGCCGTCGAAGAGGACGAGCTCGACCCGCAGTCCGTGCCGGTCGGCCTGCTCGAGCAACGTGATCAGGCCGGTGATGGCGTCGTCGGTGGGTTTCGCGCCGCCCAGCTCGGTGTACGGGAGCGGAACCCGGATGGTATCGAACCCGAGAGCGCGCAGGCGGGCGAAGTCGGCCCCCAGGGTGGCCGGGGCGAGCAGGGTGGGGG
>NZ_JASJXJ010000011.1:0-39212 GCF_035018685.1 Cryobacterium sp. RTC2.1 | reverse complement strand
GGTCGGGGTCGATGCGCAGTTCGAGGGCCGCCTTGATCTGGGCGCGCACGGCGGCGGGGCGGGCGGCCTTGTCGTGGAGGTCGAGGGAGAAGTCGCCGAGTCCGACGCTCTCGAGGCGTTTCTTCACGACGTCGAGGGCGGCGCGCTTCTCGGCGACGAACAGCACGCGCTTGCCGTCGGCGAGGGCGCGGGCGAGCAGGTTGGTGATGGTCTGCGACTTGCCGGTTCCGGGCGGGCCTTCGAGCACGAACGTGCGGCCGGCCGTGGCCTCGGCGACCGCCTCGAGCTGGGAGGAGTCCGCCGGCACCGGCACCGAGCCGCCGAGCGCATCGAGGTCGACGGGCGAGACGGGCGAGACGACGGCGCCCGCCGCGGCGATCGGGTCGGCATAGGCATCCAGCGGCGTGTTGATCAGGTGCGCCACGAGGCTGTTCTGCGACAGGGCCTCCCAGTTCTCGTCGAGGTCCTTCCAGAGCCGGAATTTCGCGAACTGCAGAATGGAGAGCTCCACGGTCTCCTCGACCCGGAACGGCAGCCCGGCCTCCGCGATCGCCTCGCGCACGGCGGTGAACGCTGCGGCGAGGTCGATGCCCGAGGCATCCTCCCCGGGGGTCGCGAGCCCGGCGATCTCGAGCCCGAAGCTCGCCCGCAGCTTCTCGAGCAGGCAGTAGTTCGGCGTGGACGCCCCGGCCTCGTCGATCGTCAGCCGGTACGAGCTTCCGCGGCTCGCGCTCGTCATGTTCACCGGGATCAGCACGAGCGGCGACCGCAGCTCCCGGTCGTTGAACCTCCAGTGCAGCATCCCGAAGGTGAGGTAGAGGTTGTTCGCGCCGGTCTCCTCCACGATCGTGCGGGCCTTGTTGGCGAGGTAGCGCAGCTTGCTCGTGTACGACGCCTCCGTGATATCCACGAACGCGCCCTTCTTGTCGGCGAGCATCAGCTCGCGGGTCTGCTCGGGCAGGTCGCGACCGAAGCGGATGCCCCGGGCCCGGTCCACGTTCGGCACCGCGTCGCTCGGCACGAGGGTGATCGGTGTGCCGGCGTTGATGGCGTCTTCGAGGCGGGCGACGGCCGGCCCGGGCACGAAGAGCGGGTAGCCCGACCGGTCGGTGTAGTTGATCAGCTTGTTGCGCAGGCTCAGGTCGAGCAGCGCGTTCTTCCACTGGGTGACCCGCGGCGGCACCGGCGTCGCCTCGGGAACGGCAGAAGATACGGCAGACCCGTCCCGCGCGTAGTACGGCGCGATGACCGGCCCGGCCCCCGCCTGGTACACCGTCACGGTGACCGCGCCGTCCGGTCCGACCGAGCGGCTCGGCAGCGGCCAGATCCGCGACTGCCGGGCGGTGCGCACGTCGGTCACGCCCAGGAACTTCTCCAGTCCCGCGGCGAGGTACTGCGTGTGCGGGCTCCGCCGCGCATGGGCGAACGGCATCGACGACGACCCGCCCGTGACACCCGTCGTTTCAACGAGCCCGATCGACCCGAGGTCGACGAGGTTGACGATGTCGGCGACATCCGTGTGGGCGACCGCACCGAGCGCCGAGTCGACCCGCCAGTAGCCGAGGAAAATGTGCCCCTCGAGCAGCCAGAGCGTGGAGTTGAGGCCGGCCTGTTCGAGGGCGGCGGCGAGGGTGACGGTGGTGTCGAGGCAGGTGCCGAGCCGGCCCTCGAGCACCTCGGCGGGCGTGCGCACCTTCTGCCCGGTCGTGCCCCAGCTCGCCGGCGGCATCGCGTAGCGGATGTCCCGGGCGGCCATCGCGTCGTAGATCGCCTCGACCACGGCGTCGACCCGTTCCGGGCTCTCGGACTGGTAGCCGCTGAGCGCGGAGTCGCCGGTGCGCTGCTGCAGCAGGTCGCTCGCCTCGACGAGCAGCGGGGCGATCGCGGCGGCGTTCGGGTGCACATGCGCGGCGAGGAGTTCGAGGCCGAGGTGCAGGGGAGTGGCGATCCACTGGCTGGACGCGAGGATCTGCACCGCCGCACTCGTCTCGGCGAGCAGGGTGCCGGCGGCGTCGCGCAAGGTGGCGCGGATCGACCCCGGTCGCTGCTCCTCGACGGCGAGCATCAGGGCCGGGTCGAGCACGAGTTCGACGGTGCGCAGGGTGGTGCTCTGTCCCGCGCCGAGGTCGACGATGATCACCCGCGGGGCGCCGAGCGACCCGGCGGCACTCGCGACCTCGACCTCGAGGGTTGCGGCGCGCTGTTCGCCGCCGAGGTTCTCGATCACGATCTCGTCGACGACCGGCACTCGGCAATGCGCCATCGCATAGGAGAGGAACGGCACCGAGCTGATCCCGATGCGGGCGGATGCGGCGGCTGCGGCAGCCGGGGCACCTGCGGTCACGGCGGCAGCGGCTTCAGCACCTTCGGTCTCAGAGTCAATCTGGTCCACGGATTCCCCTTCGTGCAGCGAGGCGTCACGGCGACCCCGACAGCCGCCGGATCACGTCGAAGCGCTGCCCCCGATTGTAGGGGGTGGGTCTGACACTGCCGCCGCCGGGCGGATTTACCCATCGAGGTAGCCCACTCCGGCGGGTATCGCTGTCCAACGCGAGCTACGCAGTCCCAGCGATGGCAGATGGCCTCCCCTGAGGCGCTCAAGTCTCTCGGTGTGGCATAACTCCTGCAAATTCTTGTGGCGCAGGGAGGCCGCTCCCTGAAACATGCGGTTCCGGCCGGCGTGCCGCAGAATTTGAAGGAGTTATGAGCAGCCATGCCGTAGTGGAACGGCGGAAACGACGAGTCGGCGCAGCAACTCGGCAGGACGCTCGCCGACGTCCTCTGCGCACAGCGCGCCTGAGCTTTCGTTGACGCAGGTGTCTAACTGATCAATCGGTAGGCGATGAAGGTAATGCCGACAATGCCCACGACAAGCCCGAGGACCGCCGTACCCCGGCCCGTGATTCGACTGGAACCGCCCAATTCGTTCGCTCGCGCCAGGCCGATCGAGGAGAACACGATTCCAAGGATGCTGAGGATGCCGAACGGGTTGATGAGCATGCCGACAAGGGACAGGACCGCGCCCGTGTACGCGAACGAATTGGTTCGCCGGACGATGCGATCTCTCTCCTTCCGATTCGGCTGTGATTGAAACTGGGTGCCGCCACCCTGGCCGCGGTTGGCCATCGGCACGTATGGCGCCGGTGCGTACACAATGGGCGGGGCTGGTGCCTCTGCCGGAGCGGGCTGGGGAACGGGGGTCGGCATCCGGTCGCGACGTTGGTCTGACCAGCTGACACCGTTCCACCATCGCAATCGCTGGGTGTCGTTGGGGTCGTTGTACCATCCGGCTTCAGGCGCGGTCACGGTGTCTCCTTGCGAATAGGTGTAACGACTAGACCGGCTCACCGGCAGAGATTCGGTACACGGTTCATGCCTATCAGGTCAAAGAAGACCAGCGGAATGTGGCTGGCTTGTCTGGCCTAATTTCCCCCCGCAGTGGGGTCGAGTGCTGCAGCACGCGTCGAGTGCAGGGCACCGCGTGGCCCAACCTAGCTTAGAAACGCAGCCGGTCAACCAGAGCCTGCAGCGATTCCTGCAGGGCGGCGAAGCCCGCCGGCTTCACCTCCAGGGTGGCCTCGGTCAGGTACACGTCTCGACGGATCTCGAGCATGACGGAGCTGACCCGCGCATTCGTTTGGTGATGCTTGAGCGGCACATAGGCGCCGGCGAAGGGCGTGTTCGCCCGCGTCTCGAGGCCGGAGAAGCTCTCGGCAACAGCGTCGAGCAGGGCGACGGATGCGTGGAACGGTTCCGATCCGACGCAGAGCGGTGCGCGAAACCCGCCGCCGTGCAGTTCGTAGGGCAGTTCATGCTCGGAGTAGGAATGCACGTCGATGATCACGGCCCGGCCGTGGACGGCCAGCGTGGCGTCGACGAGCGCGGTGAAGCGGGCCGAGTAGTCGGCGTAGTAGGCGAGCAGCGGCTCTCGTTCATCGGCGGCCACGCGGCGAATCAACTGGCGGCGGGACCCGTGCGTGTAGAGCACGCCCATGCCCACCGCGTTCAGCTCTTCGCTGTCGTCGGGGAACCTCTCCACGTCGACGGCGAATCGGGACAGCCCGTTGATCATCGCGCTCGCACCGGTGACCGACTCGGCCAGAACCTCCGTGAAGTGGTCGGTCATGATGTCTTTCTCCGCCTCCAGCTCGGCCGGGGAGATGACGTAGGAGTGCAGGTATTCCGCAGGGATGGACCGCCCGCCGTGGGGTGCGTGCAGGATCACCGGTGACGTCGCCGAATTGTCGATCAGGCGAAACAGTGCGGTTTCGCTATGGGCGGTCATCGCGTGCCTCCAGGTCATGGCGCTCCCGGTCGGAAGCAATTTAGGGTCTCAGGCGCCAGTGACATTCGGGATTCCTCCTCCTCATCTGCATCGCGCACTGTCCGGCCTGGGACCCCAGCGAGAGGTGACACCGCTCATTACTCGTCGTCGAAGGACTCTCAAAGACCTAAATTGGAAACCATGAATCGGGACGAGTTTCACGCGTCAAATCTCACCTCACAGGAGCTTCTCCAGCAGTATGCGGGCATTCTCGGTGAGCTGCGCGCCCGAGGTGTCATTCGCACTCTCAATGCCCCCGCAGGCGATTTGGCGGAGACTCTTACTGCCCGCGCCTACCGGGGTGAATTGGCGCCGAATAGTGAAAAGAGCTGGGATGTGCGGGCTGCTGATGGCCGTCTTCTGCAGGTGAAGTCCCGAGTGATAGCCGCGAGTGCGCTGTCGAAACCCATACAGTTCTCCGTCTTCCGTTCCTGGGACTTCGACGCAGCAGTGTTCGTTGTGATTGCGGCGGAATCCTATGGGGTTCTCGGGGCTTTCGAAGTGCCGTCTGAGGTTGTGAGCGCGAGGGCGGGCAAGGCCTCATGGGTTAACGGCGAGATAGTCACGCTTTCACTTATGGGTCTCGCGGCCCTGAGCGATTGTATCGATGTCACCACTAGGCTCCAGAACGCCCTCGAGTCGTTGGACCTGCCGGTTTCGCTCGCAGAATGATCTCAGGCAACGAACTTCTCCCAGCGGAGTGCCAATCCGTCCCGCGACGGCCGATCTTTGGCGCGGCCCGGCAGCACCAATGACCTCCCATGCATGTTCTGTAGCCCGTATCGGAGCATCGGACCGTCTACCTCATCAAGCAGTGCACCATTGATCCTCACCTCATAGTCGGGGGTGATGCCCATCAGATTGCGATCGTAGGAGGCATGGTGGATCTTGCAGAGCGCCATCCCGTTGGTCACCACGGCGAGGCCCGCGATATCGGAATCTTCAACAATGTGAGCAGCGTCAAGTAGCTCTGCATGCTTGAGCTGACACACCGCGCACGTACTGGCATACGCGTGCATGATACGGGCACGAAACGCGGGTTGATGAAGTCTCTGGCGCACCGCTCGTTCGGCATACCGTCGCTCGTCCCTCGTCATATGCAAAGGGTCGCCGAAGAAGCGCATCGACTCTTCAAGCGCAATCAGGAATGTGCGATTGACCTCATCGTCAGCGACGACATATGCGGGGTAGTGTGCGACGAATACGCCGGGGCGTACTCCCTCGAAATACACCAGTGGTACTCGCTGATCGAGCGCTCGTCTAAGTTTCACGTTGTCACCTCCCTCTCGCGATTGGTAGGCGTAGTGCACGAAACCGTCCGGGCTGGTGACGTCGTCATAGACGCCTTTGACGCCCGTCATGATCGTCAGGGTGGCGTCAAAGTCACGCGGATTTCGGATGCCCCGGCCACGGTCCAGAAGTGGAATTGGGGTAACGCCGAAGTGGTACCCGGTCAACTCGTCCCGGGTGAGCTCGTATGCGCCCTGTCCCACTTTTTCATCTAGCCAACGAAACACGTCTTCGCGGATGATCAGTTGTTCCTCGGGAGAGTACATGATCTATGTCTAGCAGCACCGGTCACGGTCTTGAACGGCCTAGACGGGTCGTTCGACGTGCCCCAGTACTTCAATATTCTTGTGCGCTACCTGTTGGTGTTGCTCTGCACGGAGGGTACCGACGTGATTCGGGCGCATTGTTCTGCAGCAATCCTGTCAGGCGAGCCGGGGCGTTCACGCAGAAGGTGGCTGCGCCGCTATGCAACCGACCCACACGCCATCGCGAGCTCGGGTGATACCGACGAAGAGTTCGCGGCGGTCGCGCTCGTCGCGTTCGATCTGGGAATCGGTCCACCCCGCTCCGATGACGCCCGGGAACATTAGGCGTTCGGTGATCCAAGGCAGCAGCACCTGCTTGAACTCCAGCCCTTTGGCGCGCTTAATCGTGCCGACCTTCACGGCATCCGTGGGGCTACCGTCGTAATCGGTCAGTTCGACCACGGGAATTCCCGCGGTGCGGAGCAGCGTCACCGCGTCACGCACCTGCCAGTTAGTTGAGCAAAGCACACCCACGTCACCCCAGCCCACGCTCACGCTCTGTGCGGCCCGGCGTATGTGCTGCAGCATTTTGCCGTCGTGCTCGGTTCGGGTGCGCGCCCGGGCGAAGAGGGGACGTTCGCCGTGTCGCGGCGAGGTGATCGCGGCGGCGCTGGCTGCGGTGCCTTCGATGTCGACGTAGCTGGCACCGTCGACGACGCGGACCGCCAGGGCGAGGATCTCGGCGGTGTTGCGGTAGTTCACGTCCATGATGACTCCGCGGCCGGCGACAGAGAGGCCGGCCTCGGCGAGGGTGTACCCGCCGGGGTAGATGGTCTGTTGGCCGTCTCCGATCAGGGTGAAGGCATCCGCACCGTCACCGGCCACGGAGGCGAGCATGCGGATCATCGCGCATGACAGGTCCTGAGCCTCATCGACGATGACGGCGGTGTACCCGACCATCGGTTTGGCGCGCAGAGCCGCTTCGGCGAGCAGGATCAGGTCAGCATCGTCGTGCACCTCGCGAGTGCGCAGCAGCGATTCGTAACGCTGGTAGAGCGCCCAGACCGAGCGGCGCTGGTCGAGCGTGAGGCGGCGCCGCCGGCCGATGCGGGCACAGTCGGCGTACTCGTCGAAAGTGGTGAGACCGCGGCCCTTGATCACGTGATCGAGCTCCTCCCGCCAGAAACGGGAGTTCGTGTCTATTTTCGTCAGCGGGCCACAGGTCTGCTTCCAGGCTTCGGCGAAGGACTGATCGGCCAGCTTGCGGTTGACGCGCACGTCGATGCCACGCTCCGCGAGCACTTTGCGGGCGAATTGGTGCACGCCGCTGAACTCCACGCGACCCGCGACATCCGGGGCCATGCGGCCGAGCAGGTTGCTCAAAACATCGGGCAGCGTGCGCACGAAGGTGGTCACGAGCACGCGGGCGTTCGCCTGCGACCGTGCCAGGTACGCGGCACGGTGCAGCCCCACGACGGTCTTGCCGGTGCCGGCAGCCCCACGGATGCGAGAGGGCCCGTTGAAACTGCGGCGCACCAACTTAGCCTGGTCGGGATGCAGGAACGTCATCCACTCCTCGATGGGAGGGGCAAGGAGTCCCTCGAGGATCGCGGCCTCGATGTCGCTCTCGCTCGGGAGATGGTCCAGATCGAGAGCCGGTTCTGGGCCGATGATCGGTTCGGGCAGGGTCACATCGACCGGTGCCGGCGCGCCGATCAAAGGAAAGTACGTCATCGCGGCGGCCAACACCTGCTCGACGGCGGACGCGGTGAGTCGCTGCCCGCGGCGGGCGATGTGACGCACGATGTCACCTTCACCGACAATCTCGACGCCTCCGATCGACGCGTTGACGCCCTTGTGTCCGGCGAAAACAACCACGGGTCGCACCTCGCCCGGGGCGAGGCCGATCTCGGCCAGAGCGGCCTCCGTCTTCCAGGCGAGGTCGGCCAGACCGTCGAACTCGTCGGTGACGTCTGCTTGCCCGCGGAATATCCGGCCCGCGGCGATGATCGGGTCTTTCCATGCCTTGGTGTCCACGATGAACAGGCCGCCCGGCCCGACGATGACCATGTCGACCTGAGCGCGCCGGCTGCCGGGCCACTGACGATCGGGCAGGAAGTGGTAGCCAGCCGCGGCGAGGGGGGCGAGAACGTGGGCGATGCGTTTTTCGCTGTCGGCGGCGGCAAAGTAGTTGGCGGCCTTGGTCCGTGAGGATGCAGCGGCGAGTGCGTGCGCTTCAGAGAGCGCCAGTTGACGCGTCGCTTCACTCCATGCTGATCCGCCTGCGGACATGCTCCCCCCGAGCCCCTATTCTGCCTGAGCTTACCGCCATGTCCTTGGTCGGGGCGCCCGCTCGTGCCGCGGAACCGGGGGTGCCGCCGCGCCGCGCCGACCTCGCGCACACGGCGGCAGCCCAAGCCGAGGTCGCGAGCGTAGTCGTCGCGCAGGTGCTGCACGTTATCTCGGTGGAGTGGCTGCGCCTCGGCGACGCGTTGCGGGCGATCGGCGGCGAGGCGCAGCTCGCGGTGAGCGGGCAATAGAGTGTCGATGCCACATCCGTTTCGATGAGGTGAAACTTGACCCAAAGGATGACCATGGAAACTGCCGCCATCACGACCTGGACCTTCGTTTCTGAGGTCCCGATCCCGGCCGACCTGGAGCCCATGCTAGTTCCGGGGGAGAAGGCGGTTGCAGCCTACAAGACGTTCCGCGACAGCGCCGTTTTCACTACGAAGCGGCTCATCGTGCGAGATGCCCAGGGAATCACGGGCAAGAAGGTCGAGATGTACTCGCTGCCGTATTCGAGCGTGAACATGTGGTCGTCGGAGAATGCCGGCTCGCTCGACATCAACGGGGAGATTGAACTGTGGACGCGCGCCGGTCACATCAAGATCAAGGTCGGCAAGGCCGTCGATGTGCGAGCGCTTGACCGCCTCATCACCCACGCCGTGCTCGGAGCTGAGCTGGCCACCGTCTAAGCGTCAGATGCCGTACATCTGCCTGCGGTGGCCGCAGGGTCTGCCTGGGTCGGAGAACGCCTACGGCAGGTCGACGATCTCCTTGCCGAGCGGCAGGAGAGCGACCGGGATGAGTTTGAAGTTGGCGATGCCCATCGGGATGCCGATGATCGTGATGCAGAGCGCGATGCCGGTGGTGAGGTGGGTCAGGGCGATCCACCAGCCGACCAGCACCACCCAGAGCACGTTGCCGAGGAGCGACCCGAGACCCGCGTTCGGCGTGGCGACGACGGTCTTGCCGAACGGCCAGAGCGCGTAGACGCCGATGCGGGCGGCGGCGATTCCCCAGGGGATGGTGATGATGAGCACGCACATGATGAGCGCGGCCAGCATGTAGCCGAGGAACAGCCAGAAGCCCGAGAGTACGAACCAGATGATGTTCAGGAGAGTCCTCATGATGGTTCCAGTCTCTCAGGTCGCGCGTCTCATTCGCCGGGGAGCTCGGCTGTTTCGGGGCTGCGACGAGCGGGCGTGCCGGCGGCCAGGCCACTCCCGGCGGGCGGTCGGTGACCCATGCGCCAGACTGGCGAGATGGACTGGACACGACTCGGGCTCGAAAACGCAGGCTTCACGGGCTTCGTGCCCTTCGCGGATCTGGCCGCTTCGACCCTGCCCTCAGCGCTGGGCGTATACCTGGTCCTCCGTGCCGACGACCGGGGCCCGGACTTCCTCGAGACGAGCCCAGCCGGGAGGTTCAAGGAACGGAACCCGACCGTGTCGAATGCGCTCCTGACGGAGGCGTGGCTCGACGCGGCATCCGTGCTCTATATCGGGAAGGCCGGTGCCGGAGCGAAGGGCAAACGGGGTCTGCGGAAGCGCCTGACCGAGTACCGGCGACACGGCGCAGGTGAGAAGGTGGGGCACTGGGGCGGCCGCTACGTGTGGCAACTCGCCGGTAGCGCTGAGCTGCTCGTTGCCTGGCTGGAGACGGGAGACGAGGACCCCGAAGAGGTCGAGGCCGCTCTCATCGACCACTTTGTGCTCACGTTCGGGGCTCGCCCGTTCGCGAATCGTAAGCTCGGCACGGCGAGGCGGAAGGCGGGGCCTGCGGGGCGACACCGCTGACGCGTCGAGTTGTCATTCCAGAACGCAGCTCGCTAGTGTGGCTGCACCGGAAGTAAAACCGCGGGGCTCTGCCCGCGCTCATACGTTGCTCAGCGAGCAGCCACTTCTCCCCACGTGGAGAGATGGATATGAGCAACCAGAATGAGCTACCGAACCCGACTGATGATTCCCGCGTCTCACCGGGTCGCCACCGCCCGCAGACCCTGAGGGCCGCCGCAGTGGCGCTCGCCGGGTTGTCCGCGGTGTTCCTGTTCGAGATGCTCGACAATTCGATACTCAACGTCGCCCTCCCCACCATCGGGCGTGAACTGGATGCGTCGACCACCGCACTGCAGTGGGTCACGGGCGCGTATGCGGTCGTCTTCGGCGGGCTGATGCTGCTGTTCAGCGCCATCGCCGACCGGTTCGGCCGCAGACGGGTGATGCTGATCGGCCTGGCGGTGCTGGGTCTCGCGAGCCTGGCCACCGCCCTCGTCACGACGACCGAACAGCTCATCGCCGTCCGGGTCGCCATGGGCATCGCCGCCGCCATGACCACCCCGGGCTCGATGGCGCTGGCGTTCCGACTCTTCGACGACGAGAACCTGCGCGTCCGGGCGATCACCCTCATCTCCACGGTCGGGCTGGTGGGTCTGGCGATCGGCCCGACCGTCGGCGGCTTCATCCTCGTCGTCGCGCCGTGGCAGGTGCTGCTGCTGATCAACGCTCCCATTGCTGTGCTCGCGTTCATCGGCATCCGGATCGGCATCGCCCGGGACCTTCCCGCCGAACTCCACCGCGACCCGCTGGACATCGCGGGAGCCCTTCTCGGCACCGCCACAATCGTGCTGGCGCTCGTGGCTCCGACGCTGTTCGTGGGGGAGGGCGCCGGTTCCTGGACCCCCTGGGCGGCAACTGCCGGGGCCGTGATCGCTGGGATCCTCTTCGTCGTCCGCGAGCGAACAGCCCGGTACCCCCTTCTGGACCTGAAGCTCATCGCCCTGCCCCTCGTCTCCAGCGGACTCGCCTACAAGGCCGCGTCGGGCCTCGCGATCTCCGGCCTCAGCTACATGGTGACCCTGCAGCTCCAGTTCGCCTGGGGATGGGCGCCGGCCCTGGCTGCGATCGGCATGCTTCCCCAGGTCATCGTGCTGCTCGGCGGCGGCCGCCTCGTCGGGCCCTTCGTAGCCAGGTTCGGGATGGACCGCGCAGCCTGGATGAGTGCGGCGGCCGTCGTGCTCGGCCTCGCCGTCTTCGCGGCGGGGAGTCGCTTCGGCTACGTCTGGGTCGCCCTCTCCCTCGTGCTCGTCGCCGCGGGGATGCGCGTGGTGGGCGTGGTCGCGGGCACGAACGTCATGCGGGGCCTGCCGAAGAACCGCACCACGATCGGCGCCGCCCTCGTCGACACGTCGAGCCAGGTCGCCACCGGGGTCGGGATCGCGGTGACCGGCACCATCCTCGCGGCGCTCTTCACTGGCAACATCTCGGCGTCGAACTGGAGCGCGGACCAGGCGGCCGCGTTCCAAACCGGCGTCACCGTCGCCGGGGTCACCCTCACGGCTGTGGCGGGCGCCCTCGTGCTGGTCGGAATCGCCCGGAGCCGCCCGGCTCGCGACATCCTCTGACAGCTGCCGTGGTCACCCGCCCCTGGTCGTCGCGTCCCGCCTATTAGGCGGTGTATGCGGCGGCCACGTCGAGGATCCAGGTCACGCCGAACGCGTCGGTGAGCATGCCGAATCCGGGGCTCCAGGCGGATGCCGCGAGCGGCTCCACGATGGGCGCCCCGGCCGAGAGCGCGGCCCAGTACCCCTGCACCTCGTCGAGGGTCTCACCCCGGACGGAGACGAAGAACGGCTGGTCGGTGAGGGTGACGCCGTTCTCCCGGCGGGTCGAGCCGGCCGCGCTCGCCGCGGTGTCCGAGTCGGCTGCGTGGCCGGGGATGTCGTACGCCATCACCCGGAAGCCGTCCTCGGTCTCGACCTGGCCGAAGACGACGTTCGCGGCCCCGGGGGCGTCCTGGGGCATCCCGAAGTCGCCGTAGGTGGCGATCGTGACCTGGCCGCCGAAGACGGACTGGTAGAACTCGAGTGCCGCTCGGGCGTTGCCGTGGAAGTTGAGGTGCGTGGTGGTCGTGATGCTCATGTCTGCTCCTAGTGAGACGGTGCCGGGCGGGTCCCGACAACGGTCACTCTGGCATCCGTCTAGGACAGTTTCGGTCCTCCACTCGAACTACGATCGTGGAATGACAACGACAACCGCGCGGCTGCTGAATCTGCTGTCGCTGTTGCAGACCCGGCGCGACTGGCCCGGCGCCCTGCTCGCCGAACGGCTGGACATTAGCCACCGCACGGTGCGCCGCGACGTCGACCGCCTCCGCGAGCTGGGCTACCGCATCCAGGCGACCATGGGCCCCGACGGCGGCTACCGGCTCGACGCCGGAAGCGAGCTGCCGCCGCTCCTCTTCGACGACGACCAGGTCGTCGCGCTCGCCGTGGCCCTCCAGGCGGCCACTCTCGCCGGAGCCGGGATCGAGGAGGCCGCCCTGCGGGCGCTCACCACGGTGCGGCAGGTGATGCCGTCCCGGCTGCGCCACCGCCTGGACGCCCTCGACTTCACGACCGTCCCGCGCCCGGGCGACGGCCCCGCCGTTCAGGCCTCAGCGGATGTCCTCATCGCCCTGTCCGCGGCGGTCCGCGCCCGCGAGGTGCTCCGGTTCGACTACGCGAGCGCGGAGCCGGGCGCCGACACCACCGAGGACTTTGACGGCGCCGACGGCACCGACAGCATCGAGCCGAGGCCGCCACGCCGGGTCGAACCGCACCACCTCGTCACCTCCCTCGGCCGGTGGTACCTCGTCGCCTGGGACCTCGAGCGTGACGACTGGCGGATTTTCCGCGCCGACCTGATCGCCCCGCGCACCCCGACCGGCCCCCGATTCGGCCCGCGGGAGCTCCCGGGCGGCGACGCGAAGGGCTACGTCTCGGCCCGATTCAAGGGATCGGCGTTTGCGGATGCGTGGCCGTGCACCGGAACGGTCGTCCTGCACCTTGACGCTCGTGCCGTTCTCCCGTTCGCCGGCGACGGCGAGGTCGAGGCTCTCGGCCCCGATCGGTGTCGGTACACCGCCGGATCCTGGTCCTGGATCGCCCTCGCCGCGTCCCTCAACCGCTTCGACACCGATATCGATGTGGTCGGCCCGCCGGAACTGGCGGATGCCTTCGCGCGGCTCGCCGCACGGAACACGGCCACATACCGCGGCGAGTAGCCCCGTCTTGATCTGCGGCGATTCCGGCTCTGGTCAGGGAAATGACGGATCAGGGGTTCAGCGTGCTGCCAGGGGGAGGGCGTTGTCGATGAGGACAACGGCGATGGCCGCGGCGGTGGCGAAGGCGTCGGCGTCGAGGACTCGGCCGCGGGCCGAGGCGCCGTCCAGGAGCAGCGCCAGTTGCTCGCCGAGCCCATCGGGGTCAGGGGCGCCGGCCTCCCGGGCCGCTTCGGCGAGCCGCGCCGCAAATGCCTTCTTATGGTCGCGGGCGAGGACGCGGGCTGGATTGCCCGGGTCCTGGATTTCGACCGCCGCCCCGATGAACGGGCACAGGGGCGGGTGGATGTCGAAGACGGCGAGGAGCCGCTCGCGGGGGGTGAGCTCGGTGCTGTCGAAGATCTCGGGCATGATGTCGGGGTCGAAGCGGCGCAGGTACTCGGCGACCAACTCGTCCTTGCCGGCGAAGTGCTGGTACAGCGTGCGCTTGGACACCCCGGCCACCGCGCAGATCTGGTCCACGCCGGTGCAGTTGATGCCCTGATCGGGGAACAGCTGCTGCGACGCGCTGAGGAGGCGCTCGCGCGCGCCCCGGCCGCTGCGCAGGCCACGGGGACCCTTCTCCAACTCCGTCATACGCCCAGCGTAGCCCAGCTGGTACCGATCGGTGTGCATAGGTTGACGCGCCGCGCATCCGCCCCGTAGGTTAGGTACGCAGATCGGTGTACATAGCATCGGCACGGCGATTGGAAGAGACACCATGACAACCATCACCATCATCGGCTCGGGCAACATGGCCACCGCCATCGGCACCCGGGCGGCCCGGCACGGCCACACCGTCGAGATCATGAGCCGCAACGCCGCCCAGGCGCAGGCGCTCGCTGAGCAGATCGGCAACGGAGCGATTGTCGGCACCTTCGGCGCACGACCGGCGGGTGACATCGTCATTCTGGCGGTGCTGTTCGCCGGCGCAGTGGATGTTGTCACGCACTACGGCGAGACGCTGGCCGGCAAGATCCTCGTGGACATCACGAACCCGTTCAACGCAGATGGAACGGGAGTCGTGACGACCCCGGGCCACTCCGTGTCCGAGCAGATCGCTGCCGCCGCCCCCGAGGGCGCTGACGTCGTGAAGGCCTTCAACACGATCTTCGGCGGCGTCATCGCCGAGGACAAGCCCGTGGACCTGCTGTTCGCCGGCGACAGTGCCGCGGCGAAGGCGCAGGTCGCGGAGTTCCTGGAGAGCCTGGGCATGCGACCCCTCGATGCGGGCGGGCTGCAGATGGCGCACGCCCTGGAATGGGCCGGCATCCTCCTGGTGGGCGTGGCACGCAACGGCGCCGGCTTCGATATCGCATTGGGTGCCCGGGCCCTCTGACGATTCTCGCCAGCCGTCGCCTGGGCCGCGGCTGGCGCCCGCGCCCGTTCCGGCACGCCGCGCCCGAAACGGCGGGCGCGGGCTGCGGAAACCGGCGCGGGCGCAGGGCAAGCCGAGTCGCGGCATCCTTGGCAGGGGGGCGCTAGTCCACCTCGGCGCCGGCTCTTGAACGCTTGGGGCGACTCACCCGCCCGCCGGGGCGTTGCTCGGGGCGAGCGGGCGCGATGATGACCGGTACACGCCCCTCGGAATCCGGGCCGTCGGTCGCCCCGAGGACCTGGCAGCGTTCGCTGCCGAACTGGGCCCAGAGGGCGGCGGTCCACGCGCAGAGGATGGCGTCGAGGAGGTCCTCACGGTGCTTGTATGCGGCGTCTTTCAGGGGAGACGGTTGCTCGAGCAGGGCCGCGGTGGTCGGGTGAGACCGGAGATCGAGAGCCGGGCGGATGCCGGTGAGGCGCAGCATCCGCTGCAGGAGGTCGTCGCATTCGGCGGCGCGGAAATCGCGCCGGGCCGCGGGGGAGGGCAGCGCCGGGTTGAAGCGTTTGTAGCGCGGGCGCTCAAGCTCGTAGCCGAGTTCGGACGCGCCCACCAGGGTCGTGTACGGGTAGCACTCGAAGAACTGGACCTCGTCGGGGAGGGGTGGCCTGCTGCCGTCGGTGTACCGGAATCCGGCTTGCTCGAGGCGCGTGCGGAGGGTGACGCCGCCGAGCCACGGGAGGGCGAGGTTGGAGGGGTTGGCGTAGACCTGCCACTGGCCGTAGCGTTGGGCGACCTCGCGTTCGCATTCGCGGATGCCGGTGGCATTCGCCACGACGAGGGGCGCGTCGATCGCGATGACGTCGCCGGGAGCGGAGCGCGTGATGACCCAGGCGGCGACGGCGTCGATGCCGCGGGCCCAGCCGGCGTCGAGCACGGTTCCGGACGGGTCGATCAGAGCCAGGCCGGTTTCGTTGGCGACTTTGGTTGCCGTGCCTTCGCCCCAGGCCAGGTCGACGCCGATGTAGTTCACGCTCGCGGAGGTTCCATGTTCATGAGGGTCCTATTCTCGTCTCTGTCTCGTCCCATTCGGTCGAGTGCGATTCGCACCAGACCCTCGGTCCAGCAGGATAGAAGGCATGGCTCACCCACAGCGCAAACCGGCCGATTCCGACGCCGCCGGTGACCGGGCGGACAAGACGTGCGCGTCGTGCGGCCGGCGCATCCAGTGGCGCGCGAAGTGGGCGAACAACTGGGACGCCGTGAAGTACTGCTCGGCCACGTGCCGGGGACACGGTGTCACCGCGACCGACCTTCGGCTCGAAGAGACCATCGCAACCCTGCTCAGGGCGCGGGCGACGGATGCCACGATCTGCCCCTCCGAGGCGGCGAAAGCGGTCGGTGCCGAGGAATGGCGTGAGCTCATGGAACCGGCCCGACGCGCCGCCCGCCGCATGGTCGCCCGGGGCGAACTGGAGATCACGCAGGGAGGGGTCGTGGTCGACCCGTCGACGGCGAAGGGTCCGATCCGGTTGCGGCGACCGCGGTAGCGGCATCGAGCCGGTCGTCAGGGCCGGGCGACAGGACGGATTACCGGCTCGGCTGCGGGGTGGTGGTGTCCGTCCACTGGGTCAGGGCGACGATGAAGCCGTGGATCAGGCGTTCGAAGCTCCGGTTGATGTCTGCGCTCATGGCGAAGGACCCGCCGGTTTCGAACGAGATGAACCCGTGCAGGGTGGAACGGAAGGCGCGGATCGCGTCGATCGCGTCGTCGCCCTCGAGGTGGTACGCCGTGAGCACGTCGCTGATCAGCTGAACGATCGCGAGCGACACGGCTTCGTCCTCGAGGTCGCCCGGGGCGGGCATCCGGTTGGCGGCCTCATACCGCGCGGGGTGCTGCAGCGCCCACTGGCGGTAGGCGTGCGACATGGCCGAAATGGCATCCGCACCGGAGCGACCGACGGATGCCCGCGCAAGCACCTCGCCCATGTCGCGCTTCGCGTGCACGGCGATGTCGCGGTGGAGGCCGGCCATCGAATCGATGTGCTTATAGAGCGAGGGCTGGCGAACGCCGAGGCGCACGGCCAGTGCGGCGAGGGTGAGCGAGTTGAGGCCGACTTCGTCGGCCATCACGGCCGCCTCCTCCGCCACCCGGTCGCGGGTGAGCCCGACCCTAGGCACGGGTCCGTGCTCCAGCCGTGGCGCTGACCAGTCGTCGAGCGATAGCGGATGCTGTTTCCATGGGGCTAAGGATGACCTTCTTTCTGGCTAGTGTCAATAGCCAAACCGGCGCGAAGGCGAGCCGGCCTGACCGGCCTGCGTGCAGCATCCGCTAGTTTGATTTGGCTATTGCCACTAGCCAAAAGGGGATGCATAGTAGCTGCATGACCTCCTCAACTGACGCTTCGGCCGCAGCAACCCAGTACCTCGCCCGCCCCGAGGGGCGCATCGCCTATGACCTTCAGGGCGCCGGACCGCTTCTCGTGCTCGTGCCCGGCATGGGCGAGCTGCGGTCCTCCTATCGCTTCCTGGCCCCCGCGCTCGTCGCCGCCGGCTACTCGGTGGCGACCACCGACCTCCGCGGGCACGGCGACAGCGACACCACCTTCTCGTCCTACGGCGACGTCGCGACCGCCGGCGACATCCAGGCCCTGATCACGCAGCTCGGCCGGCCGGCGGTCATCGTCGGCAACTCCCTGGCCGCCGGAGCCGCCGTGATCGTCGCCGCGGAGCATCCCTCCCAGGTCGACGGTCTGGTTCTGGTCGGCCCGTTCGTGCGGAACCCGCCGTCGAACGTGTTCACCCGCGGGCTGTTCCGCGTGATGATGGCCCCGCTCTGGATCGCGCCGATGTGGAAGAGCTACCTGCCCACCCTCTACGCCGGTCGCAAGCCCGACGACTTCGCGGAGTACCGCACGGCGGTCGTGGCCAGCCTGAAGCGCCCGGCGTACGGCAAGGCCTTCTCGCTCACCACTCAGCAGACCACCCACGATCCCTCCGAGGCGAAGCTCAGCGCGGTGACCGCCCCCACGCTTGTCATCATGGGCGACAAGGACCCCGACTTCAAGGACCCGGCCGCCGAGGCGCGTTTCGTAGCGGATGCCCTTCACGGCTCGGTCGTGATGGTCGCCGACGCCGGCCACTACCCCCAGTCCCAGCAGCCGGACATCACCGCGGCGGCCATTCTCGGATTCGTGAAGACCCTGGCCCGCGCCTAGGTCGGGCTCTCTCCGGTGGACTCATGGGCGCGGTGCCCGTAGGTGCCGGAGGTGAGGACGCGGTAAGAGTCGGCGTGGGAGTCGCTCATCTCGCCTCCATTCTGCCGGGAGTCACTGGCGAAGGCCATGACCCGTGGCTAGCTGACGAGCGACTCCTTGCGCGTGAAACCCGAGAAGGGACGCAGGTAGGTCGAGCCGAAGCCGTCGAGGATTTCCTTCGCCGCGGCATCCGGTGTGCCGAACACGACGAAGCCCGTGATGTCGACGCCGTCGAGGAAGCGCTCGGCGAACTGGGGGAAGACCGTCGTGACGTGGCTGACGACAGCCTCTGAGTCTCGATACATTTCAAGAATGTGCACCACGGTCTCGTCGTCGTTGACGCTGTAGTCGTAGATGAGCGAGCCCTCTTCGGCCTTCGTCGCTGCCACGAGCGGCTCGATTGCTTCGGTGAAGTCCTGGAACTTGCCCGGCTTCACGTCGCAGGTCACTAGCCAGTAGATTTCTTCGCGCATGGTCGTTGCCTCTCTCGATACCTCACTCGGTGGATCCGCTGCGGTCTGGGCGCCAGAACAACCCGTCACGCCTTGGTCCGAACTATCGAGACCGATGCTAGAGCGCACGAACAGCCGGTCGCGGAGAGTGTCGAGTATCTGAACACCCGGGCCGATGCTCCGCACGACGCGGCGCTCGTGGTCTGTGCTGGGCGGGCGTGGTGTGGGTCGGGTGCGTTCGCGGTGGCGTCGGGGGATGCCCGTGGCCACGCCGTTGAAGGCTCGTTGCTCGCGGGCTATGGTCGGAGAACCTGAGGCGAGGACGCCGCGGGTTCGGCACGAAGGTGGAGGGAACAAGCGATGACGAATCACACGTACCGCGTCACGGAGATTGTCGGGACGTCGCCGGACGGAACGGATGCGGCCATCCGCAGCGGACTCGAGCGCGCGACCCGCACGCTGCGCAACGTGGACTGGTTCGAGGTGGTGGGCACCCGCGGGCATGTGGAGGACGGCGTGATCCACCACTTCCAGGTGACGCTCAAGGTCGGCTTCCGGCTGGACGACGCCGATGAGGTCGCCGATTCATGACCAAGTACCTCATCTCCTTCCCGAGCGACGCGATGGTAGTCACGGATGAGGAGTTCCCGGTCGTTGTCGCCGACTCCCATGCCGTCGTCGCGGAGGCGAAGGCCGCCGGCGTCTGGGTCTTCGGCGGGGGGATCGACGAGGGCGTCGCTCCGGTGCTCGTTGCCGCCGATGGGTCGGCGAGCGCTGAGCTCTATCCGGGCTCGGACCTCACGGGCGGGTTCACCGTGCTGGAGCTGCCGACCCGGGAGGATGCGGTCGAGTGGGCGCGGAGGATCGCGGTGGCCTGCCGGTGCGCGCAGGAACTCCGCGAGTTCGGGTACGACCCGGAGAGCTAGGGGCGCCGGGCCTCGAGGTCGGCGGGAGTGGCGGCATCGACCGGGCGTCGAGACCCAGTTGTCGGCCGGCATCCGCTCGCGCCGGTAACGTGTGTTACCTTGTAGTTGGCATAACAAGCAACCGGGTGTGACACGGTACACGACGCGAGGCGGGACCATGGCGATTGAGGGCGAGGCGATTCCGTCTCAACTGCGCAAGGGCGTGGTCGAGCTCGCCGTGCTCGCCCTGCTGCACCGGGGCGAGGCGTACGGCGCCGAGATCGTCGACCGGCTCGTCCAGTACCCGGGCCTCGCCATCAGCGCCGGCACCGCGTACCCGCTGCTGAACCGGCTGAAGAAGACCGGCCTGATCACCTCGGAGTGGCAGGAATCGCCCGTCGGCCCGCCGCGCAAGTACTACCGGCTGTCGCCCGCCGGCGAGCGGGCCTTCGTCGCGATGACGAAGGTGTGGACCGCGATGAGCGCCGACCTGACCGACCTCCTGGGAAAGGACGCGACCCGTGCGTGACCACTCCGAAGCGCTGCCCGGCGACGGGCTCCCGCCCGCCGGGGCAACCGCGCTGGTCGACGCCTACTTCGACCACCTGGGCGCCGCCGCGGCGCGACTGCGCATCGACATCGACGCGGACTCCCTCGCCGAGCTGCTGGCCCACGTCGAGCATCGCCTCGACGGGACCGATCGCAGCGACGACGCGGTGCGCCGGGTGCTTGCCGAGCTGGGCGAGCCCGAGGCGCTCGCGGGCGCCTATGCGGCCGACGATCCCGACTCCGACTCCGACTTCGATTCAAACTTCGACACCGACCGTGGTTTCGACTCCGGCATCGACCACGACGGGGGCACGGATGCCGCCGCTCGAGGCCCCCGGGACCTCGCCGCCGGGGGACTGCCGCGCACCCACCGGGCGGGCCGGTTCCTCGGCGTCCCCTACGACACGCGGCAGCCCACGTCGGAGCGCTTCGCGAGCCGGTCGTGGGACCCGAGCGACCCGAGCATCCTCGTGCCGAAGGCGCTCGGCATCGGCTGGACGGTCAACTTCGCCGCGCTCGCCGTGCGGGCGCACCTGATCCGGCCGGACGACGAGGACGAGCCGTTCGCCGAGGCGCCCGCGTGGGTGGTCACGGCGACGCTCGCTGCACCGATCCTCGCCGGGGTCGCGTTCGCCGCCCTCGCGGCCGCGACCTGGGCCGGTCTGCCCGAAACCGTCCCCTCGCACTGGGGACTCACCGGCGAGCCGGACGGCTACTCGAGCCGCACCGCCAACCTTCTGCTCCTGAGCGGGTTCGTGCTGCTGCCGCTGCTCGCCGCGGCCTGGGTGCACCTGGCCCGGCGTGGGGCGTGGAGCCGGGTCGCCGCATCCGCCGGGAGCTTCGCGCTTGCGCTCGTCGCGCTCGTCTGCCTCGTGCAGACCCTCTTCGCGGTGCAGGGCGGCGCCGGAATGTGGCCGACCTGGATCGGACTGTTCCTCGTGCTCGTGCTGCCATTGGGGTTGCTCGTGGGTGTTTCCCGGAGCGGTCGCGCCGCCGAACAGCGCCGCGACTTCGCGTCGGCCTCGAAGAAGGGTTCCGTGTCATGAATATGCCTTTGTCGTCACTCCCCGGGTGGGTGTGGATCGTCATCGCGGTGATCGGGGTCGTGCAGGTCACCCTCGACGTCATCGCGCTCGTCGACCTGTACCGGCGGCCTGCCGAGCGGGTTCTCACCGGCAACAAGTGGGTGTGGCTGGCCGTGATCCTGCTCGCCAACCTGCTCGGCGCCATCCTCTACCTGGTCGTGGGCCGGAAGCCCGCCGTGCTGGACGCGGCAGCGTCGGCACCCCGGCCGCCCGCGATCAGCCCCGACGCGGTTGCCGACTCCTTGTACGGGTCACGCAACGACGCCGCCGGGCAGCCGGGCACCGAGCCACGGAGTGAAGCCGGCCCGCGATGAGTCTCGCGATCCGCACCAGCGGCCTGACCAAGACCTACGGCGAGCACCGCGCGCTCGACAACGTCGACCTCGAGGTCGAGGAAGGCTCGATCTTCGGGTTCCTCGGCCCGAACGGAGCCGGCAAGACGACGCTGCTCCGGATGCTGACCGGGCTCGCCCGGCCGACGAGCGGCGGCGTGCAGATCCTCGGCCGCGACGTCACGGCGGTCGACGACTCGATCCGGGCCCGGATCGGCTTCCTGCCCGACGTGCCCGGCTTCTACGACTGGATGACCGCCGAGGAATTCCTCCGGTTCGTCGGCCGGCTCTTCGCGATCGACCGGCGCACCCTGGATGAACGTGTCGGCATGCTTCTCGGACTCGCCGGACTGACCGACGTGACCACCGCGATCGGCGGGTACTCCCGCGGCATGAAGCAGCGGCTCGGGGTCGCCCAGGCGTTGATCAACGCGCCGCAGCTGCTGCTCCTCGACGAGCCGACGAGCGCCCTCGACCCGATGGGACGCCGCGACGTGCTCGAGATGCTCAGCTCACTGCGCGGGCGGACCACCGTATTCTTCTCGACGCATATCCTCGCCGACGTCGAGCGGGTCTGCGACACCGTCGCCATTCTCGACCACGGGCGTGTGGTCGCGCACGGTCCGATCCAGGAGCTCACCTCCCGGTACGCCGAACGCAAGGTGATCCTCGAAGTCACGGATGCCGCGGGCGGCCTCGCGGAGGACATCTCCCGCGAGCCGTGGGCGACATCCGTTGCCGTGGGGCCCACCGGCGCCCTCGAAATCACCGTCACCGACATGGACGCTGCCCGCCGGGCCATCCCGGTGCTCGTCGCCGGCCGGCACGTCGGCTTGTGCCGCATGGATGCCGGTGAGCTGGGCCTCGAGGACGTCTTCGTCAGCCTGGTCGGAGGGGGGACCCGATGAGGGGATTCGCAGCGTTCGCGCGCAAGGAGGTCCTCGAGATCGTGCGGACCTGGCGACTCTGGGTGCTCCCGGGCATCGTGCTGTTCTTCGCGCTGACCGGCCCGGTGATGGCCCGGTTCACACCGGAGATCCTGCGAGCGGTCGCCTCGGACCAGCTCGGGCAGTTCACGCTCCCGGACCCGACGTATGCCGACGCCTACACGGGGTGGATCAAGAACCTGTCCCAGATCGTGCTGTTCGCGCTGATCATCGTCTACGGCGGCATCGTGTCGTCGGAGCGACGGAGCGGCACTGCGGTGCTCGTGCTGACCAAACCGGTGTCGCGTGGCGCGTTCATCCTCGCGAAGGCGACCGTCCATTCGGCGTTCCTCGCGATGCTCGTAGTCGCGGGCACGCTCGTCACCTGGGGCGGGACGGCGATCGTGTTCGGGGAGGCGCCCGGCGGGGCGCTCTGGTCGGCGTCGCTCGCCTGGCTGGTGTTCGGCATCCTGTTCGTCGCCCTGATGACGCTGCTCTCCGTGGTGATCAGCCCCACGGCCGGGGCCGCCGGTGCCGGGCTGGGCGCGTATGCGCTCGTGTCGATCGCCGCACTGTGGACGCCCCTCGGCACCTATTCACCGGCGGCGCTGACCGGCGTGCCGACGTCGCTCGCGCTCGGCAAGTCCGTCGAAACGTTCTGGCCGGTGTGCACGGCGCTGCTGCTGGCCGCAGCCCTGGTCGCGCTCGCGGTCGCCGCCTTCCGGCGGAAGGAACTCTAGGCCCGACGGGCGGTGCCCGCAGAGCGGGCGCTGCGGGGACCTACCTGTCGAGGGCCGTCGCCGGCTCGACGACCCCGGCGTCCATGAGGGGTACCGGGATGAGCGGTTCGAGCGTGGCGGGAACGGCGTTTTCGGAGCCGGCCGCACGCACGGCCGCGATGCCGCCGAGGATGAGCGCGCCGCCGAGGAGCTGGAGGGGCGTGAGCTGTTCGCCGAGCAGCAGCCAGGCGAACAGGGCCGCGAAGACGACCTCGAGCAGCGAGACGAAGGAGGCGAGCCGCGACCCGAGGACCTCGGCCGAGGTGATGCCGGCGACGTAGGCGAGCGCGGTGCTGACGACCGCGACGATGACGAGCGGCACCCACCACGGCAGGGCGGTGCCCGCGAGCGGCACCGGGCCGAACGTCGCGGAGAGGGGGAGAACGCCGGTGACGCCCAACCCGCCGAGTACGAGGCCGCCGAGCACGAGTCCCGCGGCCGCGAACCCGACCGGAGGCAGCCCGTCGCTCGGGCGGGCGGCGATCACGAAGTAGATCGCGCAGCCGACCATGGCACAGGCGGCTAAGGCGAGGCCGAGCGGGTCGACCGCGTGAATCGCGCCGGGGCCGACCACGAGCACGAGCCCGCCGACGGCGAACAGCGACCCGACCAGGACCAGGGCGTGCGGGATGCGCCGGGTCATCACCCACACGACGCCGACCAGGAGCAGCGGCGCGAGGAGTTCGATGAGCGCGGCCGTGGCCACGGGAATGGTCTGGATCGCGGCGAAGTAGAAGAATTGGGTGGCCGAGACGCCGGCGAGGGCCATCGCGAGCACGCGCCACCGTGCGCGCCACAGGGCGGGCCAGGATCCGCGCAGCGAGACCAGGGCGAGTGGCAGCAGCACGAGCCCGCCGACGAGCACGCGTGCGGTGACGGCGGCGCTCGGGGACCAGCCGGCCTCGAGCAGGGGCTTGATGAACGCGCCGGAGGTGCCGAAGGAGAGCGAGCCGATGACCGCCACGACGAGACCCGCGGAGGGGGACGAGATCTTCATGGGGGCTCCTTCTGCTGCCGGCTCGGCTTCCGACTTCTGTCACGCGCACCGCTGCGCGCACAGCGTTACGGTCTACTATTGGGTATGACCATAACGTTAGGCGATGGTCGGGTAAGGAGTCAACATGCAGTTTGCCCATGACACCGTGGAGTCGCTCGAGTTCGCGGTCGACCTTGGCAACACCGATCCCGCGGCCTCCCGGAGCGGCACGGATGAGCTCGCGACCCTCGACCAGCTCGCGGACTTCCTCGCCGGGTATCCCTTCTCCGGCCGCATCGACGGCGACGAGCGCGAGCGACTCGACGTGCTGCGCGCCCGCGACGAGGTGCGGCTCGTCTGGACCCGCGACCGCGACACCGCCGCGCTCCAGGTCAACGCCATGCTCGCCGAGGCCCGGGCCCTGCCGTACCTCGCCCGGCACGACGCGTCCGACTGGCACCTGCACGCGACCACGCCCGACGCCCCGCTCGGCGAACGCCTGCGCGTGGAAGCCTCGCTGGCCCTGATGGACGTGATCCGGATGGACGAGATGCAGCGGCTGCGCACCTGCGAAGCGGATGACTGCGCCGGCCTGATCCTCGACCTCTCGCGCAACGGGTCCAAGCGCTTCTGCAGTGCGCGCTGCGGAAGCCGGATGAACATGATCGCGTTCCGAAAGCGGAAGGGCGCGGACCCGCAGGGCTGACGCAGGCTAGAGCGGCCGGCTCTCCAAGGGCTGAATCGGGGAGGCGACGGGACCGGGCTCGCGGAGGTCGTATAGCTGCGAGCTATAATCCGTGCATGAACACAGCGGAGAGCATTCTCGAGGCACGCACGCGCGCCGGGCTCTCGCAGAGCCAGCTCGCCGTGCGCGCCGACGTGCCGCAGCCGAATCTCTCCGCCTATGAGTCCGGTCGGGTGCAGCCGCGCCCCGAAACCCTCGCCCGCATCATGGCCGCGACCGCCGAGCGACCATCGGTCGTGCTGCAGCGGGGGCGCGAGCGCGTGATCGAGCTGGCCGCACGCCGCCGCGCCGGCAATGTGCGGGTCTTCGGGAGCATCGCCCGGGGCACGGATGCCGTCGGCAGCGACATCGACCTCCTCGTCGCATTCGCGCCCGAGGCCTCAATCCTCGATGCGGCGGGCCTGGTCCTCGATCTTGAACACCTTCTCGGCGTGCGGGTGGACGTCATGAGCGACCGGGCCGAGGGCAGCATCCGCGATCGTGCCGTCGCCGAAGCGGTGCCCCTGTGAGCGTGACCCGATGACCCACGAATTCGACCGAACGGATGCGCTGCTCGCGGACATCCGCGACCTTGTGCG
The DNA here is from genome assembly GCF_035018685.1 of Cryobacterium sp. RTC2.1. NCBI lineage: Bacteria > Bacillati > Actinomycetota > Actinomycetes > Micrococcales > Microbacteriaceae > Cryobacterium > Cryobacterium sp. RTC2.1. Next base: position 14,092 of record NZ_JASJXJ010000011.1, on the reverse strand, counting down.
TCACGCGCGCCTCATCACTGCTCGCGGACGGGACGTCTTCTTCGACCGGGCGGACCGCACCCAGCAGCTCGCGGCCAAGGCCATAGTGATCGACCTGCAAACCGCGGTCGAGCGGCTCCCGGCTGAGTACCGGGACAAACACCCGGAGGTGGCCTGGGCAGAGTTGCGTGCAATGCGAAACTATCTCGCCCACGACTACGCGAACACCGACTATCAGATCGTCTGGAATGCGCTCGCCACGGACTTTCCCCGGCTTCTGCGGCAGCTGGGCCTTGCCGAGGACTGAGGCCGCGGGTTGAGGTCACCTTGCTCGATTCCCTTGCGCGATCGTGCGGGAGACGGGTACCGTGGCAGCTACGCCACACGACGAGAGGAGCCGTCCCATGATTCAGTCCAACATTCCCGCAGTGAACTGCCTCGCCGTCGGCCTCGTCGGCGTCTTCACCGCCTGACCGGCGCGAGTTTCCGCCACCGGTTCTGCGGTGGTGACGCCCTCGATGTCCGCACGCAGCCAGCGCTTTCCGCGCCCCGGGATCAATCCCGTTCCCTGACGTCGCACTCCTGACGACGTCCCTTTTTGCGCCGCCTCGGCGGCCCCGCCGGTGCACTCGACGGATGCCTCCGCATCCGTTCTGGGCACCGCCACAGTGAGGCTCACTCTCATGACCACAACGCTGTCGACCACTGCCGGTCGCCACGACCACCCGCTGCACCCGCAGCCCGAACCGGACCCGCACTCCGGATCCGAACGCGCATCCGCTGACCGCAACCTGCGTCCCCTCGGCCGCATCGATCGCCTGGCGCTGCACCTCGGCGTCGCCCTGATCCGGTGGGGACGTCGGCCGCGGGTGCAGCGCCCGGTCGCCGCCGTCGACTGGGAGGCCGTCCGGCTCGTACGCGAGGAACGCGAGCGGGCTCTCGAGCGCCAGCACGCGGACCTGCTCCGCTACCGGATGACCACGCCCTATCGGTGACCGGTGAAACGGAACTCCGTCCTACGGAGTTCCGTTTCACCGGAACAATCGGGCGGTGTCAGTGGTTTGAGTTTCAATAGCTGCACCGCCCCAACATCTTGACCGCACTTCTCGACGGGACCTTCACATGGCTGAAATCGCCACCGCCACCACCACACACGAGAACACGAACCACGGTTCACCGGGGGCGGGTGCCGCGGCCGCCCCCGCCCCGGCGGCCCTCGGCGTGCGCAACCGACTCGTCATCACCCTGCTCCTCATCTCCACCTTCGTCGTGATCCTGAACGAGACGATCATGGGCGTGGCGCTGCCGCGTCTGATGGAAGACCTCAGTATCTCGGCGAGCGCAGCCCAGTGGCTCACGAGCGCGTTCATGCTCACGATGGCCGTGGTCATCCCGATCACGGGGTTCCTGCTGCAGCGCTACAACACGCGGCCGGTGTTCATCGCGGCGATGACCCTGTTCAGCACCGGAACGCTCATCGCAGCGCTCGCACCCGGGTTCACCGTGCTGCTCGTCGCCCGGGTGGTGCAGGCCACCGGCACGGCGATCATGTTCCCTCTGCTGCTCACGACCGTGATGACGCTCGTGCCGGCGGCGCACCTCGGCCGGATGATGGGCAACATCTCCATCGTGATCTCGGTCGCACCGGCGATCGGCCCGACGATTTCCGGGGCGATCCTGAGCGTGCTCGACTGGCGCTGGATGTTCATCCTCGTGCTGCCCATCGCGCTGACCGCGCTCGTCGTCGGCGGCATCCTGATGAAGAACGTCACGACGCCGACCAAGACCCCGATCGACGTGCTCTCGGTGATCCTCTCCGCGCTCGGCTTCGGTGGGCTCGTCTACGGGCTGAGCAACCTGGGCGCTGCGGGCGGCGGCATCGGTTCGGTGTCCGGCTGGTTGCCGCTCGCCGTCGGCGCGCTCGGCCTCACGGCTTTCATCCTGCGTCAGCTGTCCCTGCAGAAGCGCAACCGCGCCCTGCTCGACCTGCGCACCTTCCGCTCGCGCACCTTCACGTTCGCGATCGTGATGATGGCGATCAGCATGATGGCCCTGTTCGGCACCATCATCCTGCTGCCGATCTACATTCAGACCGTGCTCGGCCTCGACACGCTCACCACCGGGCTGATGCTGCTGCCCGGGGGGCTCGTGATGGGCCTGCTCGCGCCGCTCGTGGGACGGCTCTACGACAGGTCGGGCCCCACCCGGCTCCTCGTCACTGGCTCGGTGATCGTGAGCGCGGTGTTCTGGGGGATGACCCTGCTGAACGAGCACAGCGCGCCCTGGATGGTCGTCGCTGCGCACGTGACCCTGAGTCTCGGCCTCGCCCTGCTCTTCACTCCGCTGTTCACCGCGGGGCTGGCGGCTGTGCGCCCCGAGCTCTACTCGCACGGCAGCGCCATGGTTGGCACAATTCAGCAACTCGCCGGCGCGTTCGGCACCGCCCTGTTCGTGACGGTGATGGCCTCCGTCGCCGCGTCGCAGCTGGCCACCGGTGTGACCGCAGTGACCGCAACGAGCGCAGGGATCCACGCGGCCTTCCTCTGCGGCGCCGTGATCTCGCTGTTCGCGATCCCGGCGGCGTTCTTCATCCGCCGCACGCCGGCGGTCGAGGGCGCGGATGCCGACGCACCGGCCGGAGCGCACGGCCACTGACGCGCGCAGGCCCCTCCGGTGTAACGTCGTGGTAACGAAACTGGGGGGATCTTCGGCATGGCGTCTTCACTTCTTTCTTCACTTGATAAGCCCGATCAGCAGGCTGTTCCGCGGAAGGACTCGCGGTCGGAAACTGAGCCGCTCGTGCACATCAGCAACTTCCGGATGGACTTCGGCCGCACCACCGTGATCCGCGACCTGTCCTTCGACATCAACCGGGGCGAGACCTTCGGGTTCCTCGGGTCCAACGGATCCGGCAAGACCACCACCATCCGCGCGCTGCTCGGGATCTACCAGCCCACCGCCGGTCTGCTGCACATCAACGGGAAGCCGTTCAGCCCCGAGGACGGCGCCACCCTCGGCTACCTGCCCGAGGAACGCGGCCTGTACAAGAAGGAATCCGTCATCGACGTGATGACCTATTTCGGGCGCCTCAAGGGACTCAGCCGATCGAACGCGCACTCCTGGTCGCTGCAGTATCTCGAACGGGTCGCGCTGGCCGATAAGGCGAAGGTGCGGCTCGACAAACTGTCGGGCGGCCAGCAGCAGAAGGTGCAGCTCGGCGTCACGATCATGAACGACCCGGAGCTGCTCATCCTCGACGAGCCGACCAAGGGCTTCGACCCGGTCAACCGCAAACTTCTGATGGACATCATCGAAGACCAGAAACGCGCCGGCGCCACCGTGCTGATGGTCACCCACCAGATGGAAGAGGTCGAGCGCCTCTGCGACCGGATCGTGCTCCTGAAGAACGGTGAGGCCGAGGCATACGGCACCGTCGAAGACGTGCAGGACCAGTACGGCGGAACCGTGGTCCGGGTCCGCTACTCCGGCGAGATCCCCGACTCTCCGCACTACACGGTCACCCGGCTCGAGAGCAGCTACGCCGAACTGACCGTGACCGGCCCGATCGACGAGGCCGTCATCCTGCGCGAACTGATGGATGCGGGGGTGACCGTTCGCGAGTTCACCGCCGGTCGTCCTTCCCTCGACGACATTTTCGTCGCCGTCTATGGTGACCAGAACACCGGTGATCAGAACCCCGGCGACCAGAACGCCGGCGCTACTGCCGGTGAACGTAACGGAACGGCGGGGGAGTAGACCATGGCTCGGCACAATCTCGGCACCGTCGTCTCCTTCGAAGTGACCCGCACGCTCAAGAAGAAGCAGTTCTGGCTCACGACCCTGCTCGTGCCAGTGGTGATCGGCATCGTGATCGCGCTCATCGTGCTGTCCAACACCTCCACGGAGAGCAAGGTCGACTCGCAGAAGGACGCGACCCTCCGGTTCACCTACAGCGACGCATCCGGTTACATCGACCCGGCCATCGCCACCGCGTTCGGGGGCACCCTCGCCGCCGACCCCGACCAGGCGATCGCGGACGTGAAGTCGGGCGCATCGGCGGCCTACTTCTCCTACCCGGCCGAACCGACGAAGGAGGCCACCACGGTCTACGGCGCCGACGTCGGCATCTTCGACAACGGCAAGTACTCCTCGGTGGCGACCCAGTTGATGGTCGCCAGCGCCCAGGCGAAGATCGGCGACCAGACGTTGACCGGACTGGCGCGGGGCTCCTTCCAGGTCGATGCGATCACCTATAAGGACGGCGCGGTCTCCGGCGGAATCCTCGGTGCCGTCGCCCCCCTGCTCTTCCTGCTGATCTTCTACGTCGTGATCGTGATGCTGGGCAACCAGATGCTCACGAGCACCCTCGAGGAGAAGGAGAACCGGGTCACCGAGATGATCCTGACCACCCTCAACCCGACGACCCTGATCATGGGCAAGATCATTTCCCTGTTCATCATCGGGATCGTGCAGATGCTCGTGTTCATCCTGCCGGTGCTGGTCGGCTACCTGTTCTTCCGCACCTCGCTGAGCCTGCCCGATGTGGACCTCTCCCAGCTCATCGTCAACCCCGGCCAGATGGTCGTCGGCGCCCTGCTCCTGATCGGTGGGTTCACCCTGTTCATGGGCACCCTCGTCGCAGCCGGGGCGATCATGCCCACCGCCAAGGAGGCTAGCCAGGTCTTCGGTATCGTGATGGCGCTCGTGTTCGTGCCCCTCTACGCGGTGTCGCTCGTCGTGTCCGATCCGCACGCGCTGATCGTGCAGCTCTTCACGTTCTTCCCGTATTCCGCGCCGGTGACGGCGATGCTCCGGAACGGACTGGGCTCGCTGAGCCCCCTGGAGTCCGGCATCGTCATCGCGGAACTCTTCCTGCTCGGCGGAATCGTGCTCCGGCTCGCGGTACAGCTGTTCCGCTACGGCTCGGTCGAATACACCAAGCGGGTCTCGCTGCGTACCGTGTTCGCGCGCTCGCGGCGGTGAGCGCGGGAGTCGTTCCGTGCGGAGGGAAACGTGGCGCCGAGCATTCATGAGCTGTTCAGGAGCGTTTCGCAGTCCCGTCAAGAACGACTTTTAGTCTCTCGGTGACCAGCACCGCGGCAACGAACTGCGCGCGCCGATGCGTGTGCGGCCTCTCGCTGCTGGTCAGACGGAGGAAGATTGATCACCCCACGCACCCTGATCACATCCCTGGCTGCCACGGCCGTGCTTGCGATCGGCCTCACCGGATGCTCCGGCACGGCCGCGAGCGGAACCGCCACCACCGATGCCGCAACAGCCACCAGCCTGAGCGCATTCGGCGACCTGCCGGCCCTCGAGAACGCAGCCAAGGCGGAAGGCAATCTCAACGTCATCGCCCTCCCTCGTGACTGGGCGAACTACGGCGCCGTGCTCGACGCGTTCTCGAAGAAGTACCCCGAGATCACGATCAACGAAGCCTCCCCGGACGGCTCGAGCGCCGAGGAAATCCAGGCGGCGGACACTCTGAAGGGGCAGGACACCGCGCCAGACGTCTTCGATCTGGGCCTGGCCGTAGCCCTGTCCAGTACCGACCGGTTCGCCCCGTACAAGGTGGCCACCTGGGCCGATATCCCCGACGCCCTCAAGGAAGCCACCGGGCTCTACACCGGCGACTACGGCGGATACCTGGCCGTCGGCTATGACCCCGACGCCGTCCCGGCGCCGACGCAGCTGAGCGACCTGCTCGGCGCAGCCTACAAGGGCAAGGTCGCCATCAACGGCGACCCGACCCAGGCCGGGGCCGCGTTCGCCGCCGTCGGGATGGCGACCGTGCAGAACGGTGGCACCGTCGACAACTTCCAGCCCGGAATCGACTTCTTCACCAAGCTCAACGCCGCGGGCAACTTCGTCAAGATCGACCCGACCCCGGCCACGATCGCTTCCGGCGAGACCCCTGTCGTCTTCGACTGGGACTACCTCAATGTCGGCTACGGCACCAAGCTCGCCGGTCAGCGCAACTGGAAGGTCGTCGTGTTCCCGGGCACCGGCTACGCCGGGTACTACAACCAGGCCGTGAGCAAGGACGCCCCGCACCCCGCCGCAGCCCGGCTGTGGCAGGAGTTCCTCTACAGCGACGAAGGCCAGAACCTCTGGCTCGCCGGTGGTGCACGCCCTGCGCGTGCCGAAGCGATGACGGCCGCGGGCACCATCGACGCGGCACTGTTGGGCGCCCTTCCGACGGCCCCCACGGAGACCGTGGTCCCGACCAAAGAGCAGAGCGCAGCCGCGGCTACCCTGCTCGGCGCGACCTGGGCCGCCGCTGTCCAGTAGCACCCGCACAACGGCAGCAGCCTTCGGGCTGCTGCCGTTCGCGGTCTACGTGCTCCTCTTTCTCGCCGTGCCGACGCTGATCGCCGTCGGTACCGGATTCTTCGACAAGTCCGGCTCGTTCACCCTGGCGACGGTCGCGGCACTCGGTAACCCCGTGGTGCTCAACGCGTTCGCCAATTCCCTGTGGTTGTCCGCCCTCACCGCGGTGCTTGGCGCGTTGGTCGGCGCGATCGCGTGTTACGGGCTGCTCGGCGCACGTCCGGACGGGGCCCTCCGCACGGTGGTCGATTCGCTCAGCGGAGTCCTCGCCCAATTCGGCGGCGTGATGCTGGCCTTCGCGTTCGTCGCCACCATCGGCATCCAGGGCATGGTCACGCTCATCCTGCGCGACACCTTCGGCCTGGACATCTTCGCGGGCGGTGTCTGGCTCTATGAATTGCCCGGGCTGGTGCTGCCCTACTTCTACTTCCAGGTGCCGCTGATGATCATCACGTTCATGCCCGCTCTCCAGGCCCTCAAACCGACCTGGGCCGAGGCCAACGCCACCCTGGGCGGGAGCACCGCCTCCTACTGGCTGAGGATCGCCGGCCCGGTTCTCGCGCCCTCCTTCCTCGGCAGCCTCCTCTTGCTGTTCGCGAACGCGTTCTCGTCGTATGCGACCGCTGCGGCGCTCACGAGCCAGGGCTCCCAGATCGTGCCGCTGCAGATCCGGTCGGCGCTGACCAGCGAGACGGTGCTCGGCCGGGAGAACCTGGCCGGTGCGCTCGCCCTCGGGATGGTCGTGGTGATGGTGGTCGTCATGGCCGGCTATTCGGCCCTGCAATCGAGGGCCGCACGGTGGCAGCGGTGACCGGCCCGATCGTGCGGGAGGGCGTAGCGCACGCTCCTTCGCGCGCCGTGCGCGCCCTGATCCTGGGTGTGATCGGTTTCCTCTTCGTCATTCCGTTCGTGGCCATGGTCGAGTTCACCCTCCGCAAGGGACTGGCCGGTGGCCACGATTTCTCCCGCTGGAGCGCGCTGTTCCAGGGCGGTCTCACCGGGCCGTACCGCCAGGTGCTCGTTGCCGTCGGCAATTCGGTCGGCCTGGCCGTCGGAACGGTGCTGATCGTGCTCCTGCTGCTCGTGCCTACGATGCTGCTGGTGCACATCCGTTTTCCCCGGCTGCGACGCCTGCTGGAATTCGTCTGCATCCTGCCGATCAGCATCCCGGCGATCGTCCTCGTCGTCGGACTGGCGCCGGTCTACTCGGTGCTCTCCCGGCTCGCCGGCAGCGGAGTCTGGACGCTGTCCCTGGCATACGGCATCATCGTGCTGCCGTACGCCTACCGGGCGATCCAGGCCAACCTCGATGCCGTTGACGTGCGCACGCTGAGCGAGGCGGCCCGCACCCTGGGAGCAGGCTGGGGGAGCGTGCTGTTCCGCGTGCTTCTGCCCAACCTGCGCCGTGGCCTGCTGGCCGGCGCATTCATAGCGGTCGCCGTGGTCCTCGGCGAATTCACCATCGCGTCGCTGCTGAGCCGGGTGAACCTGCAGACCGCGCTCGTCGTGGTCAGCAAGGCCGACCCGTACACGGCCGTGATCCTGTCCCTGCTTTCGCTGATCCTCGCGTTCCTGCTGCTCCTTCTCATCGGCCGCCTGGGCGCCGAACGCACCCGCTCGCCACGACACCGCCCCATCGGAGGCAGGCAATGACCCGCAACACGAGCAACACCCCGCTGGACACGCCGACCGGGAGCACCGCGCCGGCTCCCTCCGGTCAGGCTGCTCAGACGGAGGTGTCGTCGAGCGCAGCCACGCACCGCCACGGAGCCGTCGTCGAATTCTCGGGCGTCACCAAGGATTTCGGGGGACACCGAGCCCTCGCCGGATTCGACCTCACCCTGCACGCCGGCGAGTTCGTGGCGCTTCTCGGCCCGAGCGGAAGCGGCAAGACCACGGCACTCCGGGCGCTCGCCGGTCTCGAATCGACGGATGCCGGCATCATCCTGGTCGACGGAGTCGACGTGTCCACCCTCCCGACGAGCCGGCGCGACATGGGCATGGTCTTTCAGGCCTACTCCCTGTTCCCGCATCTGAGCGCGGGCGAGAACGTCGAATTCGGGCTGCGGATGCGCGGGGTCGCCGCCGCGGCTCGCCGTCGTCGAGCCGGGGACGCCCTCGCGCTCGTCGGCCTCGCGGACCACTACGACCGATTCGCCCACCAGCTGTCCGGCGGTCAGCAGCAGCGGGTCGCACTGGCCCGCGCCCTGGTCACCGAACCCCGGGTGCTCCTGCTCGACGAGCCGCTCTCCGCTCTCGACGCCAAGGTGCGGGTGACCCTGCGCGAGGAGATCCGGCGGATCCAGACCGAGCTGGGCATCACGACCCTGTTCGTGACGCACGATCAGGATGAGGCGCTCGCGATCGCCGACCGGGTCGCAGTCATGCGCGACGGCCGGATCGAGCAGGTCGGTACCCCCGAAGACCTCTACTCCCGGCCGGTCTCGCCGTTCATCGCCGATTTCGTCGGCCTGAGCAACCAGCTGACCGGAATGGTGCGCAACGGATTCGCGGAGCTGTACGGCACACGGCTGCCCCTTCTCGACCCGTCGCAGGCGGACGGGACCGTACTCGTCGCGGTGCGGCCGGAAGACCTCGAGCTCTCCGCGGACGGGGTGGCGGGCGTCGTCACCGCTTCCAGCTTCCACGGGTCGCTTCGCCGCACCCGGGTGCGGTTCGCCGACGGTGCCGAGGTCTCGGTGCAGCACGGCGTGCGCGTGCACCCCGCTCCCGGCGACGCCGTGCGGGTGCGCTTCACCGGTGCTCCGGTCTCCGTCGCAGCGGCCGCGAACCCGGTGCAGGCCGGGTCCCGTCCGTAACGGCTACGCAGCCGGGGCTGGCACGCGCACGGTGAGGCCGCCCGGGGAGATCCAGGTCTTGAACGCGATGGCCGAGCCGAATTCGTCGCCGTCGAGCTCGATCTCCTCCTGCCGGTGCAGGCGCAGCACGAGCTCGGTTCCGGTCGCGTAGTTGAGGGCGTCGACATCCGTTGTCCGGAACCGGCGCCCCAGGCGCGTGCGGCTGAGCACCCCGTTCTCCCAGATCACCTTGGAGACGATCTGCACCCAGCCGAGCACGCCCTTCGGCTTGAGCACGACGATGTCGAAATGACCGTCGTCGACGACCGCGTCGGGCAGCAACACGATCTCCGCCGGAAGCAGGCCGCAATTGCCGATCATGATCGTGTGGGCCCGCATGGACTGCGCGGGCTGCTTGTCGAGGCTGTACCGGAAGTGCAGGTCATTCCGGTCCTGCCCCACGGCGACGAGGGCCTTCACGTAGGCCAGCCAGCCGACCTTCGCCTTGAGGTCGTCGTCGGTGTTGGCGAGCATCTTGGCATCGAGGCCGAGACCGGCCATGACCAGGTAGGCGTGCCGGTCGACCGTGCCGTCGGCGCGCCGGATGTCGATCATGCCCACGTCGATGGGGCGGTCGGTCCCGGTGAACGCCGAGCGGATCGACCCTGCGGCATCGTCGAGGGCGAGTTTGAGGTTGCGGGCGAGTAGGTTCCCGGTGCCAGAGGGCAGCAGGACGAGCGCGCGATCGGTGCCGTGCACGACCTCGGCGACCGCGCGCACGGTGCCGTCGCCGCCCGCCACGATGATGACGGATGCGCCCGCTTCGATCGCCTGCCGGGCCGCGCCCTGTCCCGGGTCGTCTTTCGAGGTCTCGAACCAGAGCGTCTCCGGCCAGCCCGCGGCGGACTCTTCGGTAGCGACGGAGGCCTTGAGCGCGGGAAGGTCGACCTTGATCGGGTTGTAGACGACCGCGGCCAGGCGGGTCCGGGCGTCCGGGGCGGTTCCGTTTCCGGTCGCGTCGGGATCCGTCAGCTCTGTGTTTGTCATGGGGTGTCCTCCGGGTTCTGTGCGGGAAGCCTAGCGCCCCGCAGGCTCGGCGGTCACCGTCGTGCGACATCCGTCACCTGTAAGACGGTTCTTCGGCGGAATTGTCACGCCGATCGGCCAGAATTCCCTGAGCCTCTCTGTTCAGGGGGTGCGGTCAAGGTCCCGCGGGAGCCACCAGCCACGGGGCAGCGCGCCGGCCGACGCGAGGTCGAGCTCGCGCCGCCAGCCACGCTCCAGGCCGAACAGAATGGCGTAGGCGAGCAGCGGGTCGTTGAGGTCGGCGACCTCGACGGATGCCCGGCGCTGGGTGTACAGCGCGCCGGACGGGCTCTGCAGGAAGTTGATCCGGAGCTGCTCGGCGACCCGGATGTACTCCCGCAGGCCGAGCAGGTGCTCCCGGGCGAGGGCGCCCTTCCGGGTCAGCGGGTAGCGGGTCACGGCGAGCGTGAAGGCGCTGAAGGTGACGGCGGCGCTCGCCACGCTCACCCAGAACAGCAACCAGGCCTGCGATTCGATGCCGTCGTAGGCGAGCTGGCGGGAGAGACCCCATTGCAGGGCGGTCGTGGCGATGACGCCCCAGGTCAGCAGGTCCCTGACGAAACCGTTCGGCACCCGCCGGTAGCCCTCCGCGAGGGACCGGCGCCAGCCGCGCAGGCTCAGTTGCCGGAATGCCGGTCGCAGCAGGCCGCCGCGCACGTCGAGGCGAACGGGTCGCATCGAGCGTTTGGCGGGACGTCTCTTCGTGCTGATGATGCGGGCGTCGCCGAAGACGGCGTTGAGCAGGTCCTTGTCGGCGTCGGTCAGGGCCGCCTCATTCACGTATTCGAACTCGTACCAGTGCCGGCCGGCGGGGGAGTTCGCGCCGTCGTTGCCGCCGTCGACCCTGCCGTCGGTCACGGGGCTCACCCGGAGCAGTCGCACGTTGCCGCGCACGGCCAGGTCGAGCAGGGAAGCCACGATCGACCGGCGGCTCCGGCCCAGAATGTGTGAGGCGAGCATGAGGTCGACGCCCGCCTGGGGCGTGCTCTCGGCGATGACGATGCCGCGACCGGAGGCATTCCGCCACACCGTGGCCCGGGCGAGGAGCCCGAGCAGGAGCAGCCCGACGCCCACCAGGATCGGCAGGAACGGCGCGAGCAGGCGCATCCACTCGAGTAGCGAGCGGTCGGAGGGCATGAAAGTGCCGTCGGCGAAGTGGAATTCCACCCAGACCGTGCCGAACGGCGGCAGCGTGGACAACACCCGGTTGTGGAAGACCGCCTGCCCGGGCTGGGCGAGGGGATCGTCGTCGGCGACCCGGTCGAATGCGGCGGTGCTGCCCAGGATCGCCCAGGCGACGCCCCAGCTCGGTTCTCCGGTCAAGTGCGCCGCGAGGGCCTTGTCCATGCGCACGGTCACGTCGACGCCGCCTATTCCCTGCAACCAGCGTTCGCCCGTCACGCTCCAGTTCAGGCTGTCTTCGAACGCGGTGTTCTGGGCGTCCTGGACATGATCGGTCAGCTCGGTCTGCACGTAACGGATCAGGAATCGGTGGTCGCCGACGAGTCGTGCGCCGGTGTCGGTGGAGATCTTCCAGGTGTCGCCGCTGCGGGTGACCGTGAACGGAACGGCGGTGCCCCCGGCATCCGTCACCGAGGTCACGGTGGTGTGCACGGTATGGCCCCGGCTCTCGGCGACCAGGTAGCGGGTGATGCCGGTGGCCGTTGAGTCGGAGCCGAATATTCCATCGACGGTCTCGAGCACGCTCGCCCGCGAGTGGCCCTGCGCGTCGGCGTCGAGCGTGTAGTCGACGGAGAGGTTGCGGATCAGGAACTCGTCTGCGGAGGTCTTGGCCGGGTGCAGGTACTCGTCGAGGGTGTCGGGCGGGGTGAGGTCCTTGCCGAGCAGCATGGCCAGCCCGGCCAGGGTGAGGAGCAGGCACATCGTGCGGAGGATCAGCCGCTTGCGACCGATGCCGATCGCATCCGCCCAACGATCGAGGCGTTCCAGGCGCCGGCCGAATACGGCGACGAAACCGGATGCCGGTGGTGCCGCCGGCGCCGGTGGGCCGGCGTTGTGCGCTGGGCTGGAGCTGGAGTCGGCCATCCCGCCAGCCTACGGGCGGTTCGGGAACGCCTCGCCCGCGCCCGTATTGCCAGGGCAGCCATCGCTCCACTGGATCGTGCCCGACATCCTCGGCGTGCTGATGTGGGCCTGGTTCGTCTGGACGGGGATCGCGTTGATCCGGCTCGGGCTGCGGACCCCGCGGGTATAGCGTGGCGCTATGCCCACCCTGCCACCCATCGATCGGGTCAGTGCGGACGATCTGATGTCGCTCGCCACCGAACGAGGATCCTCGCCCATGCAGGTCGGAGCGGTGCTGTTTCTCGATACTCGTGCGGGCCTCGACACAGAGGTGGCCCTCGGCGTGCTCGCCGACCGCATCCGCCGGGTGCCGCGGCTGCGGCAACGTCTGATCGACGTGCCCATCGGATGCGGCCGGCCGGCCTGGGTCGACGACCCCGACTTCGACGTGTCGCGGCATCTGTCCTCGCGAGTGTGCCCGGCGCCCGGGGGAGAGGCGGCGGTCCTCGACATCGCCGCGGGGCTGCTCGGCACCCGGCTGTCGCGTTCCCGGCCGCTCTGGGTCGCGGTGCTCGTGACCGGGGTCGGTGCGGGTGCGCCGGCCTCACCGGACGACCGAGCCGCGCTCATCATCGTGTTCCACCACGTGCTCGCCGACGGGATGGGCGGCCTCGCCGTGATGTCGAGCCTCGTCGACCGCCCCGCGGATCCCCTGCCGCGAAAGCGGGTGAATCGTCGGTCTGGGGTGCCCATAACGACGATTCACCCGCTTTCGGGAAAGGGTTCTGGGGGGATGCCCTCTGTCTCGGCGCTCGCGCGTGACGCGTGGGCGGGCAGGGTTCGCGTGGTGCCGCAGCTGCCGGCCTCCCTGGCGCGTGCGGTCGGCGGCCTCCTCGCCTTGCGCGGATCGATCGGCGCCCCGCGCCTGGCCCGCACCTCGCTCAACGTGCCGACCGGGCCGCGGCGGCGCTTCGTGTCGATCCGGCTCGACCTGGGGCGTGTGCTCGCGGTCGGCCACGCGCACAACGCCACGGTCAACGACGTCGTGCTCACGGCGATCGGCGGCGCGCTGCACGGGCTGCTCGAGCAGCGCGGCGAGCGGCAGGAGACCTTCGTGTTGTCGGTGCCGTTCTCGGGTCGGCGCCAGGCTGCCGCGGGCGAACTGGGGAACCAGAGCGGGGTGATTCCGATTCGTGTGCCCGGGGTCGGGCATCCGTTCACTCGGCTGGATGCCGTCGCCACCGCCACGAGGGCGGCGAAACTCGCGCCCGCGGGCGCGTCGACGGCGTTGCTCGGGCCGTTCTTCCGGCTGCTCGCGCGGCTCGGACTGTTCCAGCGGTTCATCAGCCGGCAGCGGAGCATCCACTCCTTCGTGACCAACCTGCGCGGGCCGGCGGAGCCTCTCGCGATCTTCGGGTGCCCGGTCACCGGCCTCGTGCCCCTGACCGGTCCCACCGGAAACGTGACGGTGTCGTTCGCCGTGCTCTCCTACGCCGGCGGCATCGAGGTCACCCTCGCCGCCGACCCGTACACCTGCCCAGACCTGGACGCCCTCCGCGCGCTCCTCGAGCACGAGTTCGCCGCCCTGCTGCACCCCTGACGCGTGGGCATGGCTCCTGCAAATTCTTCGGTTGCGAACCCGCGGGCGCGTAACTCCGGGCTCGTTTCGGCCAGTGTCAGAGGCAGGCGAAGACGGTCAGGTCCCACTGTCTCGTCTCAAAGGCAATCTGGACGATGTATGAGTACGCGAAGTCGTAGTCGAAGGTGTACGTGCTGCCACCCTCGACCATGATGTCGTCGAAAGCCTCGCCCTGGCACATGGGTTGGTAGTTGGCGTTGTTGTGGACAACGGGCGGGTCCAGGAAGGTGGGGTG